>JAIRLY010000277.1 GCA_031259075.1 Dysgonamonadaceae bacterium
CCTGTGCCGAAACAATATTGTTGGCAAAAGTGCAAAGTGCATCAAGCAATGCTTTTGAACTTGTAAGCGTTTCAACGGTTGCAGAAGTCGAAATCACGGCACCGGCTGCGCTGATTTCTGTCTCCAGCTTCGTTTTAACCCCAGTAATGGTGATTGTACCGGCGAGTGTTTGTGCAGCGGTAATGCTTGTTTTCAGCGAGTTTGTGAGTGTAATTACATTTTTCAAGGTGTTAATCGCCGCCGTCAAATCCGAAATGAGTTGTTCGGCATTTTCAGTGGTAACGGTTGTTGCAAGTAACGCATTTACCGCCGTCAAGTCATAACCTGCGGGGAAATCTATGCTGTCTTTTAACGCAGTAAGTTCGTCTTTCAAGGGTTGAACATATTGCGTCTGGTCAACATTACCTGTGAAAAACAGTTTGATGTTATCCACCGCAAGTTGCGCATTGCTGCTCGAACCGCTTGAGCTACCGCCTTTAATTCCAACACTGATTTTTCCCGAAGTTGTAGCGGCCAGCGTAAAATTAACAGTATAGGTTGTCCATGCAGTTGTAAAAGCCGTTTCTGTTCCATAAACTGCATTGCCGCCGTCGGGGACAAAGCCAAAGTAGTTGACAACAGCTTTCCCGTTATTTTTGTCATAAACATCGTACCGCAACTGATATTGTCCTGCGGGCAAAGTTACGTTCTGCACGATTAATGGAGTGGTTGCGTATCCGCCCGACATGGCAAGGAATGCGCCTGTGCGGTCGGAAGTTGGAAATTCAACGCCGTTGAAAGCGTCTGGAACTGACGTATAATCAACGCCGAACAAGCCTGTCGCAAGGCGCGTGTACTGCGCATTGCCGCCTGTTGAACCCGGAACAACCAGTGTCCAACCTGTTGGAACATAAATTCGGTTGCCATAACCCGACGTAGCGTATTGAGTTGCGGCGGGGTTTGCTGTGTCGCCCGGTCCTTCAAAAGCAATCGGAGCTTCATCAAACGACGGGTTTGTTAAATACTGTGCCGTTACATCGGTCTGTGCCTGTAACGCCGGACTAAACAATGCCAAAAGCATTGCAAGAGCTAAAAAAGTCTTTTTTTTCATGATAAATAAATTTAAATTACATCTAATTATTAATATCTTATTACTGTGTTCTTTTGACACTTCTGGCAGGAGCGGTGCTTTGAGTCTTTGCCGTCTTGGGCTTTTCTGCTTTGGCGCTTTTCTTTTTTCGTTTGCTGTCTGCAACGGCAGTCGTATCCGGCTGCACCCAAAGTTGGTTCTCGAAGTGTTTCAAATGGTTTTCGATGCTGTCCTGCGCGATCTTCATGGCTTCGGGCGTGCTGAATTGCTGTGCCAGCGTATAATTCAGCAAGTTGGTCGTTTTTATAATTTCTCCTTCGAACATCCGTTTGCGGAAATAATCATCCAGTGTATAGGTCATTGCATTATTCAGGTCGGAAGTCATAATAGGCGTCCGGGAAATATGGGGCTGAATGTTTTCGTAAGGGATCCAGAATATCGGCATGCTGATCACTTCGCCAAAATCGCCTTCCCTGATCAATAACGGACAAATCGCCAGCAATTTAATATCGACGGTAGAATTGGAAGCTTTGAAATACCAAGCTTCCTTGACCAAATATGACAATACTTCCGAATTGGGAATATCACTTTCATCCACTACATATATGGTATCTGTACCCACTATTTTCTCCATGTACAAAACACGGAAACGATCCAGAAAATCCTTAAAATTTACTTTATACCGGTCGGTGAATATTTCTTTTCCATCCAAGTATTCATAAACCGTTATCTTGTTTTCAGACAACAACTTGAAAATCAGCGTAAACAGGTTTATCCGGTCACCGACCGGTTCCACGGGGTAATACAAGGGAGCATTGGCCGCCTCCTTCAGATTTATCTGGCGATAGATTTCCCGGATCCAAGGTGCATTTTCAGTATTCTGCTTCCGGTCTTCGTTTTTGGATAGCGCACGAACTGTCGGTTCCGGCAATCCTGTCGTTTGCGTATCCTTCGGATTGGTACGGGTACGCCTCCTCTCCTGTGCAGACATATTCTGGCAGAACATCCCTGCACAAGCAAGTATCATGATAAAATAAATCGATTTCATATATTTTTATTTCTTTAATTAACAGTTACTTCTATCGGGGGAATGGTTCTATCAACGCCATCCGGCCCTCTGGCTACTACCCCTCTGATCAAAAACGTCTTGCCTCTGCTCAGGCGGCGAATATAATCTTTTTGGCGATCCGAAAAAGCGCTACCGTTGGATATTTCCGGAATCGTATTTCCCATAGCATCGAAAAACAAAGTTTCAAATTTCAAAACAGAGTAGGAAATATTCAACAGGTCATCATCGATCGCAGCGTTGACTTCTCCGACATTGATCAGAATTGATTTGGCAAGTCTTCCCCCTCTGAATTTCTTTGGGTTTCCATTCTCATCCGTATATTCCATGTAAGGCAACGGATCGGGCAAAGCCCTTACGCGGAAAGCCGTTCGCGCCATTTCCTGTGTGCGGCCGTCTTCCATCTTGGCCGTGACGACAATCATCGCTTCCTGACCGATTTTTGAAGGCTTGGCTACCCAGAGTTCGCCATTTCTCGACAAGGTACCATTGGTCATCGTAGCTGAAATATTCTGGCCGGCAACCCCCGGTACCGCGATCCGCACCGGATTGGCATAGCCGGCATAGAGCACGTTCATTAGTGTCGACGCGATTGTAGCGCTCGGTTCCACGACATAATACTGCGTAGAAAACTCGCGGCGCAAAAGGCTTCCGTCGCCTCTGCCCATCTCGATATAACCCGTAACGGGGAAAGTTCCCGTGCTGCTCGCTCCTGTCCTGTAAATTCCGTTGGCACTTTCCGGCAAGACGTTTCCGTTGACTACGATGGTGGGCTTTTGTGTAGAATCGACTGCCGAAAGTGCAATTTCAGCTACGTAGCCGCCACCCCGCATAACTATTTGCGATTGGGGAATGACCGCCGCCGTGATTTGGTTCACCTTGAAGTCGCCTACGTCGATATTTTTCAGCAAAGTTGCCAAAGCTTCGCCTTCCGCATACCGGATATCGTTTTGCAGCTTGGTCATTAAAGTTACCGCCGCAGCCAAAGGCATTTGCCAGAACAGAGATTCTTCCCATGTATGCTTGTTTCCTTTGGCTTTCTTAGAGGGTTCCGTATTTAAATTGCTTTCTATAATTCTGCGTTGCATACTATCTTCCAGTATCGTAGAAATAAATTCCCGGTAGGAATTGATGCCAGCTTTCAGATCTTTTCCGCCCGTTTTTCCGGAAGCCATCATGACTTCGAAAGCGGCGTTCAGATCATCTGGATGTTTCAGCTGTTCGGTATCTCCCTCTTTTCCATCCGCTTTCCGTACTATCTCTAATTTTTTCCGTTCGATAAAATTATACAGGGAATCCGTCCGGTCTTTCACTTCTTTCGCTTTCTTATACCATATACCGGTTTTCTCCGGAGCGATCCGGTGATAAGTGTCCAAATCATCCAACAGCAATTCATTTCTTGTTGTAGAAGATTTGGCCGAACGAAGTAAACTTTCTTCCACCATCTCAAAGCCATCCAACACTTCGGAGGAGACATTGAGCGCCAGCATAGCGATGAATACCAGATACATCAGGTTGATCATCTTCTGCCTCGGAGAATTGGGATTGTTTGCCGCCATTCTTTTTTATATTAATAGTGAAAGATTAAACATTTGGGTTCGGATTCGGATTATATGGCTGCGCATAGCCCGGATTCGGATTTTGATAAACCTGCTGCATGTTCATATTCATAGTCATGGCGTTGAGCAAACGCGAGTAGACCGTATTCAAGGCAGCAATATGCCGGGTCATCTTTTCCGTTTCACTACGGAACACCGTGCTGTCGATTACCGAACCTTCGTACATTTCCTTGATGCGGGAAAGACCGGCATTGATGCGGTTCACGACCTCTATCTGCGAACTTACGCTGTGCAGTTGGATTTCATAGATATTGCTCAAGCCGGCGATGTTGTGGTTCAGTGTTTGCATCTGGAGAACATAGTTGCGGGAAGATTCGTTGATTCCATTCGAATTATCGGTGATATTTTTGTATGAGTTCAAAAGGACATCCGAAACATCCGTTAAACTGCCTGTAACCGAACTGAATTTTTCCATATTTTCGGACATTTCCGACAATCGGTCTAAATATTGCCGGGTAGCTTCCGTCATTTCCGACATTTTAGACAACTGGTCGGCGGCAGCCGCCATTTTTTTAATACTTTCCGTTAGTGCGTTGGTATCTTCTTCCGAAATCGCTACGGAATTGGGTATTCCAAAAGATTGCCGGACTTGCCCTGCCGACATTCTTTCGACGGCTGAAACAGCGCTTTCCTGCACAGGGAAGCCTTCTTGAGGAATATTTCCACTACCGAAGCCTCCGCCGTTAATAATGACTGTTTCACCTCCACTGCCGGATGCGGCAACTCCTTCAAAGGAAGGACGGTCTTCTACATCATTGGTATCTAAAACCGAAAAAACTCGTTCCCATTGATATTCTTTTGCGGGATGGTCGAACGCTGAAATAAGGAATACTAAAAACTCGGTGAGCAAACCTACCGTAAGGAGTATATTTCCTAAACCCCAGGGCCAGTGTGTCAATTTAGCTAAAGCGCCTATGATTACTATCGCTGCTCCCAAGTTGTAAAAGACTTGAAAAAATTGTCTTCCCTGTTCTCCGGACAAGAAATTTTCAATAAAATTTTTATATCTTCTTCTAAAACCCATACTTATTTGAACTATAAACTATAAAATTATAAACTATTTTTCCCTTTTGAAAATCCTGTTTGCGTACGTACACAACGGAAACCGATGTACGAGCGCTGTTCGTTCTGGTATTCATTCGAACGGATATCCGAGCGGATGAAATGAGCCGCATCTTTCCATGAACCTCCTCTGACGACTTTCTTCTTGGAAACGTAAGAATCTTCCTTAGCGGCGATATACCTGTATTCCGGGTTAATATCGTTCATGATTTCCGGACCGGATTCCAAGAAAGCGGTAGAAGTCCATTCCGACACATTCCCCGCCATATCGTACAAACCGAATTCATTGGGAGAAAAAGAACCCACACGGGCGGTGATCAGGTGGCAGTCTTTGAGATAATTTCCCTTTTCCGGCTTGAAGTTAGCCAGAAAACAACCTTTCTCTCCCATTACATTATCCTGCGCCCAAGGGTATTTATTTTCGCTTTTTCCGCTACGGGCGGCATATTCAAATTCGGCTTCCGTCGGCAGGCGGTAAGGCTCTACCCTACGGGCAACATTTTCCGGCAGCGACCTTTTCAGGTATTCCGTGCGCCAGACGCAAAAAGCGATTGCTTGCTCCCATGAAACGCCTACTACCGGATAGTCGTTATATGCAGGATGGTTGAAATATTGCCGCATATAAGGTTCGTTGTACGAATTGTTGAAATCGTTGACCCAACAGGATTCGTCGGGATAAATATTAACAATCCGCGTATGATAGAAATCGAAGATGCTACTCAGCGGTCGCGTGATCGTTTCGTTGATCACCTGTCCTTCTTCATTGATATAAGCCGTATCTTTGGAAATCATCACTATCTCATTCGGATCGACATTCACATCCGTATCCTTTATCCGTTCCGCCGGATTCAGGCGATGTTTGCGCAAGGCTGCCGAAGTAGCGTCAAACCAACTGTATTTATAGAGCATCTGTTTATCATCCAATTTCTTTTCGCTTGTAATAGGATGGATATAATACACGCTGTTAATCGCGTTCAATTCGTCTTCATTGGCTCTTCGTTCACTGGGAATCGGGCGTTTCCAGTCAAGGACAGGTTCCGGAAGCGGTTCTCCGTTTTCATCTTCCACAATTTTGAACAGTTCGTTGCCGCCATACGCCGGGTCGTACAAACGTTCGCGAATGATGGAGTCACGCACCCAGTAGAGAAACTGACGGTATTCGGCATTGGTGATTTCCGTGGCGTCCATCCAAAAAGATTCAATAGAAACCATTTTGGGATTTTGAAAAATTCCCCACAACGAATCTTTGTCGGAAGGCCCCATTTCAAAAGCGCCCCTTTTGATGAGCACCATACCGTAAGGACTCGGTTCGCTCCATGCTTGACCGCCGATGCCGGTAAGTTCCCCTCCATCTCCGGAAAACGATTTTCCGCAAGATGTAATGACAAGAACTGATAATGCCAGAAAAACGAGTGATAAGTGACGAGTTAACAAGTTAATGAGTTGATGAGTAAACGAATACTCATTTTCATGCTCTTGTGTGTTTATTAAACATGAATGTTTCATATTTTATAATATTCTTGCATTTTTATTTTAAAATTTAAATAATTTATTGAAAGCAAAAGTATATCCTTCTCATTTGATAAGAGGTGAATTATGTTTCAGAGTAGGACATGCAGCTATTTTACAGTAAAAAATGAAACATATTTAGTGATGAAAATTTATAACTTATAAGATATTAGATATAAATCATTACAAATTATTTATTTCGCATCCCTTAGACAGTTTGTTTTTTTACAATCACCTGCGTTTTTCCGTTTATGGAAACAAAATATATTCCTACCGGCAAATCGCTTACGTTGATCCGGTGGATTTTTCCTGTTTTCTGTTTTACGGTAATTCCTTGCAAATTAATGATTTTCACTGTTATTTTTTCGTTTGTGGAATTGTCGAAATATAAAATACCGGAAACAGGATTCGGGTAAACGCGTAAAAGACGTTGCACGTAACGTTGTTCTAGTCCGGAGGTTTCGTTCTCTTCACCTATCACAAGCCAGCCTGCTTTATCGGTTTCAGAAGAGAGAACAGCAAACGATGAGTTGTTGCCCGACCGTTCAATCTGGTTCATTATTTTTGCCGAAGTATCGGTGTAAGAGATAATGCGTAGATTGGAAGCAAGTGTATCGTTGTTTGCCGTTTGTTTATGCGTAAAAATTAACGGATTTTTGACGGTTTCGCCATAGTTAAAAGTAACGGCGGCGCTGGTGGTATGGCCCACATTGTCTATAAATCCGGTATAGATTTTACGTCCTTGCATGGTTCCGCTGCCTTCGCTTAATGCCAGATAATGTACGGTTTCGTTCGGAATGGTGTAAGTTTTTGCGTTTTCGCGACGCAGGCAGATTTCAAAACCGTCTTTTGTTACGTTGCGCAAATGAACCGAGGTAGCCGATGCCGAAGTGTTGGATGCTTGCGTAGGAATAATTATGGGCGTGGCAGTAAAATAACCTTCGGGGAAAGTTACCGTTTTCCAAGCGCCGTTGATTGCAGTTGCTTTGCTCGCCACTGCTTTTATATCGCCAAAAGCATAATTGCCTTCGGGCAAAAAGAGATAAGCCATTTCGTCGTTGGTGTAGATGCTGCCTGTAACATAACTCCAAGGGTAAAATCTGAGTTGTAGTTTGCCGGTAGAGGCAGTGCCAACGCGGTTACTCATCAATACGCCCGAATTGTTGTTGGTGGGAGCGCCGAGAATGGTTACAGGCTTTTCTTCATACGGTTTTCCAAAATAAACATTTACAAAATCGGATGTTTTAAGCGATAGTTTATCTGTTTGAATATCCTTGTTCGGAGTAACGGCAAAGGTAATTTCGTTGCTTGGATTGCTGATACCTCCTGCGCGATTGACAGCGCGGATACGGTATGTATATTGTCCGCTTTGGCTAATATCAACAGGGATCGAAAAATTATTTACCGCAGGTTGATTGCTGATAACTGTGTCGAGTTGCAGCCAAGTGTTTTCGATCGTTCTTTTTTCCACCCGATACGAGGCGTAGATTTCGCTGTAATCTGATGTTTCGATATTGATTTTAAGCAGGGTATTATTGCTTGTGAGCGAAAACGAACTTATCGACGGGTCAGGCAACGAGAGTGCAGGAACAACTTCTTGGGATCGATTAAATGCCATTACTGATTTATTATCGCGATAAAATACTCCTGCCGGTGTAAGGTACTGATTGGTAGTTCCTCCTGCGGTTTGTTCGCCTGATGAGTTCGTTCCTTTTACAAGGGCGCGTTTGTCTTCCACCCAATTATAAATGGAATAACGCTCTACAAAACTGCAAGTGTCCATCATATAAATGATTTTTTGCAAGTCGGCTAACTGTTTTGCTTGCTGAGCGATAGTATCAGCGCTACTCCAACCTTCGCCACTTGTCCAGTTGGCGCCGTTGTTCCACTCGGTAATCCAGAGCGGACGTTTTACGCGGTCGTAAATTGTTTTTAAACCGTTATACCATTTTTGAATATCCATATTTCCATTGGTATAAACGTTGCGTGCACCTCCTGATCCGCCCCAATAGGCGTGGATTGCCACAAAATCGACACGGTAATTGTTTGCATCACACTGGTCGATAAAATTGTAGAGCCAAGTAGTATTGTCGGCAATAGCGGGCGATCCGATACGCAAACCCGTTTTTAGCAAGTCGGGCATTTTAGCGATTGCCTGCGCTACCGTAGCATTGGCTTGGTCGCTTTTGTCAGGTTCATTTAAACCCAAAATGTGATTTACATTGGTTTTTGTCTGTAATGCGGAAGAACTTGGCCATCCTGTCTTTTGCATAATCGGCACATATTCCTGATTGGGCTTTGTGTCTTTGTCTGCGCTCCACGAATAATACCACGTGGAAGCGGTCAAGTCAATTTCGTTTGCCCAACCTGCGCCCGATGAACACCAGCCCTTTTTTGATGGATAATACCATTTGGTAACGCGGATAAAGGAAACTGTTTGGTCTAATTCGGGTTGCAAAACCGTAATTTCCAAATCGTTGTCGTCGGCGATAAACACGCGGCTGTAACCCAATCCTGTGTTCATTGTTGCCAAGGTTGCCATATAGCCGCGTTTCAATTTGAAGGAACGGATTTTGTTGTCCATTGTGCCCAGCGTTTTATGATAATTCACATCGTACTGCTGAGCGTTTCCTGCAAAATTTTGCCCCTCGAACACAGTCAGCGGTGAAATGCTGTTTGCGTGAGGAATAACCACCGTCCCGTTGATATACACCTCCACGCGGCAATTCGTGTTATTGACTGCTGCGGCTTGGCTGCTGCCGATTTTTATCGACGACAGATAATTCGATATTACCACGCCCGGACGGATGTTATCGAAAAACAGCCACGAATTTCCGGTTTGCAAAGTTACTGTGCTGTTTGTCAGCGGCGCAACATCGCTTGTAATGTGTAAGTCGGCGGCGTCCTCAACGCTTACCTGCGCACCGGTGTATGACTCAACGCTTGTCTTCCCTGAGGGAACGGTAATGTTTTCGGCGAACAGAGAAAGGTAAGCAAAAAAGAATAAAAGAATAAAACTTAAACGAGTAAACGAGTTGCCGCTTACATACTCTTGGGTGTTTGTTAAACATGAATGTTTCATACGTTTTTGTTTTTCATGTGTTTTAAAAAATTAGATACGCTGATAATACTTTTTTTGCAAAAGTAGAATCAATCATTAATTAAGATGATTAACAATGTTTCAAATAGGGATAATATTAAGCGGTGAAAAATTTACAGTGTTTTTTGAAACATAAAAAACCGGCGCAGAGCAATGCTCGGCGCCGGTATATTTTAGGCTTTCATCCTTTTTTCGGTTCTCACAAAATTATCCCTGTTTGGCGTATATTTTTCAGGAACCCCGATATGTCATTATCTCCCCATATTAATACGGGTTCGATCAAGTTGCTTACCTGACGTCTCAATTTCCACAGCAAAGGAACATAATCAAAATAATCGCCTTCAACAGAGTTCACTACTACTGCAATATCAATATCGCTGTCTTGGCGCTGTGTACCTTTTCCGTATGAACCGTAAAGAATAACATCTTTAACGTCAAAGTGCTGCATAACAAGACTTTTATAGGCTTTCCCCAAATTTATAGCTGTTTCTCTATCCATCTTATCAACTCCTGTGTTTCGTTTAACAGTTCTTCGCATCGGAATTTATTGAGGCTTTGCATCAATAAATTTTTATAAGAAGGATAACGGGCTTCTATGTTCAATGGCTCCAATTTATCCAACAGGGCAAGTTGCGCTTCGCTCAATGCCATCAGGATATTTGATGATTCGGCAAGCCGCAACAGTGAATGTATATAGGGAGGTGTTTCCTGCTTTACTCCGTAATAATATGCTTTCAGCATTTTTTCCACAGACTGATGACACATAAATCCAACATAAAGATAACGTCCGGTTTGTTGCATGGCAAGAGCTGTTTCAAAATCGTAGTTTGCGATCTCTGTCCAATAACTTACTGTTTCGTTTTTATCTCTTTCCTGTTTCATCTTTTACATAATAAACCCAACAAAGATACATGAAATTTTTCAATAACACACAGACCTTTAAAAACGAAAACCTTAAAAACAAGGGTGCATTTCAAATTGTCGCATTGTATACAAAAGCACGAAAGAACAGGGAGATCCCGCGCTTCGCGCACTTGTCACTTGTCATTTCTCACTTTTTTTGCTGTCTGCGTAACATGAGTTCATAATTATTTCCCTCACTTTGTCTTTCTTCATACCCGATTGAATATAGGGGGAGTAATAGAATTTTAAGGCTTCAAGCCAATGTGTATCCAATGTTAAAGTTCCTTCATCGAATTGTTTTATAAAACCGGTTTGTGCAACATTAAAACCAAATACGGCAGAATAAAACCAGGGAAGTATACAGGCAGGGCTATCAATTATTTTTGCATGACCAAATCGAATGGCATCCCTGATGGTTATTTCATCAAAAGAAACGTAATTTATCGTGTCTTCTACAAAAGAGATGGACAGGTTGCAGGAATCATTACTTACTACCTGCGTTTTTACAAAGGGAATAGATGAACAAAGCGATTTTAACCCTTAACATTTCCCTCAAATACGTAATAGTATAAAAAAAATCGCATAGATGCTTGCATATACGATTTTTTTATTTACCTTTGCAATTACGTAATTACGTAATGATATAAAAATATGGAACGGAAGAAAACATCACA
>JAIRLY010000287.1 GCA_031259075.1 Dysgonamonadaceae bacterium
GCGAAGCAAGCGAAAAACGCATTTACAACCGGAAGGGAAGTATCGTTTTGAGCAGTTTCGCTTCCGAATTGGATATCTCTGCTCTGCCCTCGGGCATTTACTTCCTTACAGTGAACGGAAAAACACATAAAATCGTAAAATTATAATCCACCAATGAAACCAGTGAAACACATACTTATTCTATACTTTATATTATTGCATTTCACATTTGCCTTTGCATCTCCTGAAAGAACAGAAATCAAAGATGGCTGGAAATTCAAGATGGCTCGTATGGACAATTGGTATCCTGCAACAGTACCGGGTACCGTCCACACCGACTTAATGACCAAGGGCATTATCGACGACCCTTTTTCCGGTTTGAACGAACGTGCAGTACAATGGGTTGATAAGGAAGACTGGGTTTACGAAACCACATTCAACCTTTCTGCCAAAATGCTTGCAAAAAATAATATCCGTTTGTTTTTCAAAGGACTGGATACTTACGCTGATGTTTATCTGAACGATAAGAAAATTCTGATAGCCGACAATATGTTTAGGGAATGGCAGATTGATATTAAAACACAAGTAAAAGAAGGCAGCAACAAACTGCGGATTTATTTTCACTCGCCCATAAAAAGGGCTATGGAATTTTACGATACTTCCGGAATAAAATACAGGGTTTCAGACGCGAGCGATCTGTCGCAAAACGGTGGTGTCTTTAACAAAAAACTCAGTCCTTATGTCCGTAAAGCGGCTTATCATTTCGGTTGGGACTGGGGACCGCGCCTCGTAACTTCCGGCATTTGGCGGCCTGTTTTTCTGGAAGCATGGGACGATGCAATCATTGAAAATGTTCATATTCAGCAAAATAACGTAACAGCCCGAAATGCTGAAATTACTGAAACTGTCGAGATTTTGGTTGACAAGGATTTTTCCGATGCGAAAATTTTGGTTTTGGACGAAGAAACCGGAATAATTTTGAGTCAAACCACATCCGATTTAAAAGCCGGTTTGAACAAGGTTAATATCCGTTTTTCAATCAAAAATCCTCGGCTTTGGTGGAGCCGTGGTTTGGGCGAACAGTATTTGTATAAATTCAAAACACAAATTGTAAAAAACAATGAAGTTGTTGATTATAAAATAGAAAAAACAGGTATCCGCTCGCTGAAAGTAGTGCGCCAGCCCGACAAATTCGGTCTTGGACTGCATTTTGAAATCAATGGTGTGTCGGTTTTTGCCAAAGGCGCTAATTACATTCCTTGCGATATTTTTCTGCCGCGCGTAACAGCAGAAACCTACCGGAAAACCATTCAAGACGCTTCCAATGTTAATATGAACATGCTCCGTGTATGGGGAGGCGGCATTTATGAAGACGATTATTTCTACGAACTTTGCGATGAATATGGCATTTTGGTTTGGCAGGATTTTATGTTTGCTTGTAAAACCTATCCGTCAAGAGGTGAATTTATGGAAAATATCCGTCAGGAAGCGATTGATAATGTACGACGCTTGCGCAATCATAGCTGTTTAGCTCTTTGGTGCGGAAACAACGAAATTATGGATGCGCTTTATAATTGGGGCAGTGACGGTAAAGGATGGCTTGAAGAGTATCGCCAACAAAACAACGCCGAAGCTGCCGAAACGGTTTGGCAGCAGTATTACTCGCTTTTTCACAAAGTATTACCCGAAGTAGTTGTGCAAAACGACCCAAGTACATTCTATGTTCCTTCGTCGCCCTACAACGATATGAAAGGAACACGCTCCGAAAATTCAGGCGATATGCACTATTGGACGGCATGGAGCAGCGCATTACCCATTGCTACATTCAATGAAGTGAGAAGCCGGTTTTTCAGCGAATATGGCTTTCAATCCTTTCCTGTTTTCGAGTCGGTAAAGAAATTTGCGTCCAACGAATGCGATTGGGATATTGCATCGGAAGTAATGATGTGGCATCAGCGCGGCGGAAGTAAAGCCAACCGGCACATCGAAACTTGTATAAACAACGAATACGGCAAAGCCAAAGACTTTGAATCACTGCTTTATCTCAGCCAGTTATTACAAGGCGACGCCATGAAAATAGCTATGGAATCGCATCGCCGGAATATGCCCTTTTGTATGGGTAGCCTGTATTGGCAAATAAACGACTGCTGGCCGGTGGCTTCGTGGTCGAGCCGCGATTATTATGGGCGATGGAAAGCGCAACACTATTTTGCACGCAAAGCATACGACGATGTACTTGTTACAGCAAACAAGGAAAACGACGAACTTGCTGTATTTGTAGTTTCCGACCGTTTGAAACCTTTCAAAGCCGAGTTGGAGGTAACTGTAATTACATTTGATGGAAAAGAAGTAAACCGTTACAAAAAAGCCATTACAATTCCGGCCCATACAAGCTCGTTCAGTTTCACTGTGAAAGAAGCAGATTTGCTCAAAGGACAAGCCAAATCGGATGTTGTTGTGCGATTGAAACTGAAAGAAAAGAACGGGAAAATCTACACTAACAATTATTTTTTACTGCGGCAAAAAGAGATGAATTTTCCGCAAGTTAAAATTAATCAGGCAATTATTCCGGTTGAAGGCGGATTTGAATTATCCCTGTCGGCAAACAAGTTTGCTCGTGCGGTGTTTGTGTCGGTGGAAGATGAAAAAACGGAATTTTCGGATAATTTTATTGATATTCTTCCAAATTCAACCGAAAAAATCATCATTAAAACCGGACTTTCACAAAAAGAATTACTTAAATCATTGAAAGTAATATCTTTGTCCGAAAGTCTGGAAAATCGGCGTCTTGATAATATTGAAAATTCCGAATTTAATATTCTGAAATTCGATGCAAAAGGCGATGGAAAAACCATTAACACAGGCGCTATTCAAACGGCAATCGATCAATGCGCTGCGAACGGCGGTGGAAAAGTGACTGTTCCTGCCGGCGTTTTCGTTACCGGAACGCTTTATATGAAAGACAATATTACGCTTTATATTTCCGAAAATGCTACTTTAAAAGGAAGTCCTTCGTTTGCCGATTATCCGGATAATCAGGTAAAATACATCAATTCTTTTTCACATTCCGGAAAACCTTTCGGCAACAAGGCCCTGATTTTCGGCGAAAATCTGCACAATATCTCAATTACCGGAAAAGGAACGATCGACGGTAGCGGCGACAGCCCCGAATTTCAACTCGGCAACGACAGCCACCCTCAAAGCAGGCAACGTCCAAGCGTAATCTGCTTTATCAAATGCAATTCGGTAAAGGTGGAAGGTTTGCGTATGCAAAATTCCGCTTATTGGATGCAGAATTATATCGGATGTGATACGCTGACACTTAGGGATTTAAATGTCTATAACCATAGCAATTATAATCAGGATGCAATGGATATTGATGCAAGCAACGTATTGGTGGAAAATTGCATTATCGACGCCGATGATGATGGCATTTGCCTGAAAAGCCATAATGCCGACCGCATTGTAGAAAATATTGCAGTGCGGAATTGTACGATCGCTTCCAATTGCAATGCCGTAAAATTCGGTACCAAATCCGACGGCGGTTTTCGCCATGTGAAAATATCCAACTGTATTATCCACAAGGCTTCGGCTGACCATATTCGCCACTGGCAGGAAAATCTGAAATTTATCGAATTGCCAACCACAGTTATTTCGGGTTTTGCATTTGAATCGGTTGATGGAGGTATTATTGAAAACATTGAAGTTTCGGACATTACAATGACGGATGTTCAAACTCCGGTTTTTGTAATTCTTGGTCGCCGGAATACCGGTCAGGCAGGCGACCCTGCGTTCTACAAAGTGAATAATCCCGTCGATGCAAGTCTGAAAACAGGTTACGCACGCAACATTTCTTTCAAAAATATTACGGCTGTTTCACATAGCAAAATGGCAAGTTCCGTTACGGCTTCGGCAGGGAACTTCGTGGAAAACATCCGTTTTGAGAACATGAAAATTAGTTCTATGGGTAAAGGAACTATCGAAGAGGCTTCTATCAATCTCAATGAATATGCAGGCGCTTATCCCGAAAACCGAATGTATGGACAGGTTTATCCTTCGAGCGGATTTTTCTTCCGGAACGTAAAAAACGTTTTACTGAAAAATGTAGAACTAACGGTACGTAACAAGGATTTTCGTCCGGCTATTATTTTCGACAATGTATATCAGGCAAGCATAATCAACTTGAAATCCGATGCGCCTGCCGGAAAACGGGAAACGGTTGAGTTGAGAAATACAGCCAATAACGAAGTGATAAGAGAA
>JAIRLY010000375.1 GCA_031259075.1 Dysgonamonadaceae bacterium
TAACTTGCTTGTTACTAACAGTGTTAGAGGTTATATCAAAACTTGTCCCGTGACTGTTTTTGATTACATACTCGCCCGCTTCCTGAATATTCTTGCTAAATTCCACAATCACAGTCGAAGACGCTGCTGCTTCCGTTTTGTTGATTGTTGCGGGAAGATAGGATTTTTCTAATACTATACTATCATTGAGAATGAAGCCGTCTTCTGTCTCTAAATTGTTGTAATATAATAGAAAACCGTTTCCTTGCAAAGAATCGCAATCCAAATAAAATTTCCCGGAATTTTTTGTAATGCTGTTTATTGAAAAAGTATCGCCTGTGCTATTAATTAAAAGGTAATTATCTGTATTGGTGATTATTGAATCAACCATATTCCGGTTAAATTCCAATACTAATGAGTTTCTGTTTAATAGGTCAAGAGAGCAATTTGCTTCAGATGCGGTTCTGCGAAGTTTTATTATAGTGTCTTTTATTGTAGCGCCATAAATATCTGTAATTCCGGAAATTGACATTAAAAACAAAGTGTCGCTAAGCAATTGTGTGGACAGTTTTACTTCATTATCAGTAATTTTGTTGATGTCGAATATATCAAATGTGTCGGAAACAGATTTAAGTAAGTAATTATTAAGATTTAATGCATCAGGGAAAGTAATATTTTCGCTGAAACTTATTTTTATATTGTTTTTGTCGATTATTTCGGCTTTGTTTATTTTAAAAGGCAAACTCGTTTTTATAACTTCGTAATTATTAATCGAAAACATGCCATTTCTGGAACTTGTATATTTGAAAACAAAGCCCGAAAATTTGCTGTCCTGCAGTTCGTTATCCGAAAATTTTCCTGCAAACGAAACCGGCTGTTCTTTTTCTTTAATAAATATTTTCCATTCATTTTCAGATTTTTGCACAATTATTCGCATAGTTGTGTTTGCATTCCAATCGTAACTGCTCGACCATAATAACTGTTTTGCGCCTGCTTTGACTTTCCAGAATGAAACCAAGTCAGAACTACCTGTATAATTGACTCCTACAACATAACCGGATAAATTTTCCGCTCTCAAATCATCATTATCCGAAGACAAAACACACCAAAACGCGTTATCCGCCGACGGGTCGAAATTACCGTTTTCGACAGTGAAATCCCATTGTACAACCTTCTTTGTCAAATCGATATCTACCGGCACAGACACATAACTTAATCCATCGCCGGAATTGTGTTTGAGTTTATTTCCGTTCCAAATCCAGTCGCTGGTGTTGTTCCATATTGATATATCGGATTTTACCACCGTATCTGTATGACTTGCAGAGTATATCGGCATCGAAATCACATCAGTCATGCCTGCACTTGCGGCTTTAAACGAAAAATCGCCCAATGAATCATAAATGGCGTTAAATGTGGCGATTCCGGCAAACTGCATTGCAGACAAATTATGAAAATTTCCTGATCCGTTCGACTTTAAAACATTGATACTGTTATTATAAGACGTGTCCACATTACCTATATGGTCGGTCGCTCCGATATTGAAAGAAAAAGGCGTATTTTTCGAAACCGTCAATGGCTGGTCGAGAATCATGAGCCGCGATGCCTCGACATCAACAGAATGAACTTCGGAATATATCGGATATTCAAACGTTTTGAGAAGTTGTGAACTGTTTTGGTTTACTGTCCAGCCATGACTTGTCGCCGGAATATACAACTGCAATTTGCTTCCATCCACACATTTAACTCGTTTGAGAAATATTTTTAGAATAATTTCACGTGATTCGCCATCGGGAATCGTTAAATTGTCCGGTATAACAGTTATTTGATTCTCTGATAAAGTGAATGATAATGAGACGTTTTGGTTGTCGGACAATAATTCTGTTCCGCCAATTAAATCGGGAATATACATTTCGGAAATTGTGCTGAAAACCATTTTGTTGACGACAGAAGGCAAACCATCGTTTGTGCCTTTATCGCTGATTTTGAAACGGATGACTTCCTTCGCATCATTTGTCAAAGTATCTGTCGATTTGAAAACCGACTTTTGTTGTGACAATACAGGTAAAACCTCTGAATCTATGTCCATTGAGGCTATTTCGTCCGATATGATTTCTCCAAAATACGGGTGTTTGGCTTTTATCCTGAATATTACAGGAATATCAACTGTTAAATCATTCCAAACCGACTTACCTTCAAACATTTGTTTATTAATTCCGGAAATACTGCTTAAATAGCCACCGTCTGCAACAAGTTCTAAAACAATTTCTTCAACAGCATCAATATCAATCGTGCCATCGTTATTTACCGCATTGATTTCTAACGAAAAATTAGAGTTTGGCGCAACAGTTACCGGAGTATTTTTGAAAATAATCTTTGTTGCATTCACTTCGACATTAAAAGTGTCGGATACAATATTTTGGATAAAATTATCGGCAAATAGCGAGCCGTTTTGCAAAGCCTGGCATCCATGATTCGCAGCCGGAATCATGAAAAGCAATTTGGTTTTATCTGCGACTTTGGTTTTCAGCCATATTTTCAATGTGATTTCTTTTTCATCATCATCGTCAATTGTTAAACTGCCGGGAAACAATCCTATGCGAATGAACTCTTTCTTTTGTTCTATAATATTGGTTATCAATCGTTGTTCTCCATTATACAACGAAATTCCGCCTATGACATTACTCCAGTTTGTTTCGTTTAAGGGGTTTGTAAATTTCAATTCGTTTACAAAAGTTGCGGCGCTGTCGCCGGGCGAATCTTTTATAACAAACCGGAATACAGGAACTTCGTTCTCGATACTGATTACATCGGAAATTATTGTCGTTCCCGGAATTGTGTCCGGAGAATTTTCTATACTTGAGTTTTGATTTAAAATAATTGACATATATTGATTTGCCGACGTCAAAGATTCCGACAAAAGGTATATCGCAATATTTTCCGCTTTGCTGTACGAAACATTTCCGGCGTTAAGTTCGCCATTGACGAAATAAAAAGAATTGACATTAAGGTTATTGCTTCCCGAACTTAAAATCAAATCAGCAGGAAAAGAAAAATCTTTGTCAATATTTCCATTATTATCTGTAGCAATGGCAGTTATCGAAAAATCGGAATGGACGGGAACAGTATTCGGAACATTTCCCCACAAGATTGTATCTGCCTTAACATCAACAGTAAAAACGTTAGATACAATATCGTCCGTCAATTCGGTAGCCATACCCGAACCGTTTGTCGCAGAAATGAATCCGTGATTTTTCCTGTCGATTTTGAATTTTAAAGTCGAATTGTCTGTCAGTGAATCGTTAAGTACAATTTTCATCGTCAAATCGACTGTATCGCCGGAAGGGATGAGTAAATTGTCATTTAAAAGAAATACAATGGAATCATCAGTTATTGTCGTATTTGCTATTTGCGGATTTTCAACGCTTTCAGCATACAAAAAGGCGTTTTTGACTGTCGTTTTCCAGTCGGCGTGCGAGGGTGGCTTGGCGTTCTTGACAGTGATTTGACGTAAATAAGTCGGCAAATTGTCGGAATCGGCAATATCCTGAACTCCAAATCTGACGACTTCAATCGTGTCGTTACTGACGGAGGAAATATTACGTCCCGAAATCTGCTCGTCGGGAGAAATTATCTCTGTATCAAATGCTCTCGTGATACTTCTGTTTACTGCATCAATGCTGATGTCGTCGATAAACAGGCTTTTTGCATTAGAACTTGTAAAAATATGTAATATACCGAAATATGAAATATTTGAATGTTCGGCATCCGGAATGCTGTTGTTGTAGAACGAAATATTTGAAAAGTTGTCACCAATACCGATTGTCCAATAATCGTTGTGATCTTTCTTGATTTCCAAAGCCGCAATATCTGTACCGATTGAATCTCTCCAACTAATATCTGTTGTTATTATACTGGTAGAATTACCGTTATCAACTCTGTATAAAGATAATATGTTAGTGGTTGTTCCTGTCGTCACACTAACAGCATAACCGTTGAATTTGTCTGTCACAGTGTCTGCTGCAATAATAATAAACCATTTATTGTTAACGGTAGGATTAGTCTTGTGTTGTAACAAAAATCGCCATGTGACCTCATGCTCTTCAAATGTTATTCCTGTGACAGGGATAAATATTGTATCGGTTCCTGAGACTCCTGATCTCGAATGATTCAAAGATTTGCTATCGAATAAAGCAGAAGAAGCTACCCCCCACGAATTAGCAGGTTTTTGTATCCATCCGTCTAAAGACCCCGATTCAAAGTCATAACTGACTTGCGAGCGTAAAACGAATGGAAAGCAAAATATACATAAAACCAAACAAATAGCACGTGTCATATTTCACATCTTTATTCAATTCTGCATTCATTTTAGTCGCGCAAATGTACGATTTTTTTTTAATACGGACAATTAATGATTTATTTTGGGTGCATTCCAAAATGTCGGTTTGATTTGATATCTGCTTTTGATATCCCAAATCTCAACAATTTCCCGTAGGGAATACATATCAATAGAAACATCGCCAGCCCCCGTTTATTTTCCCCGTAGGGGATACACAACAATTCGAATAATTCATTCACAGACAAACGGAAACGTGAAT
>JAIRLY010000412.1 GCA_031259075.1 Dysgonamonadaceae bacterium
TTTTTCATTCCATACGCTTGGAAAAACGAGGTTTTTCATCTAATTTTGTAAATCAATTTTGAATTGAAAAATTGCTTAAAGAATCAAATGAAAAATAAATAAGTTATGTTGAAATACAAACGCATTCTTTTGAAACTCAGCGGCGAATCCCTGATGGGTGAAAAACAATACGGAATAGACGAAAACCGGTTGTCGGATTATGCCGAACAAATTAAGGATATTGTCGACATGGGCGTCCAGGTTGCTATTGTTGTGGGAGGAGGAAATATCTTTCGCGGATTGAGCGGTACTGCAAGAGGATTTGACAGAGTAAAAGGAGATCAAATGGGAATGTTGGCAACAGTCATCAATAGTTTAGCTTTGAGTTCCGCATTAGAAAAAGAAGGCGTAAAAGGACAGGTTTTTACTTCCATCCGGATGGAGCCTGTCGGATGTTTTTATTCTCAACCGGATGCTGTAGAGGCGTTGGAAAAAGGAAAAATAGCCATTGTATCCGGAGGAACGGGAAATCCGTTTTTTACAACCGATACTGCTTCCGTTTTACGCGCTGTTGAACTAAATACGGAAGTGATGTTGAAAGGAACTCGGGTGGACGGAATTTACACTGCCGATCCGGAAAAAGATCCGAATGCGACCAAATTTGACCAAATTACTTACGATGAAATTTACAAGCGAGGACTAAAAATAATGGATCTGACGGCAACTGCTTTAGCGAAAGACAATCGTCTTCCCATCATCGTTTTTAATATGGATACCGTAGGAAATCTTAAAAAAGTTTTATCTGGAGAAAATATTGGAACTTTAGTTCATAATTAATTGTTTAGTTCACTGAAAAATATCTATATTTGCAAAAAAACAAAAAATAACAAGTCATGAGTATCGTAAAAAATGTAGTAGAACATGCGGAAGAAAAAATGCTTCATGCGTTAACTTATCTGGAAGATGCACTGTCTCGTATTCGTGCCGGAAAAGCCAATATCCATATATTGGACGGCGTGAAAGTGGAATATTATGGAAGTATGGTCCCAATCTCTAATGTAGCGACTGTTTCAACTCCCGATGCGAAAACAATTACAGTTCTTGCTTGGGAAAAGGCAATGATGAAACCGATTGAAAAAGCGATACAAGATTCGGACGTAGGTATTACTCCTGAAAACAACGGCGAAATTATCCGCTTAGGTATTCCTCCTTTGACGGAAGAACGTCGTAAATCATTGGTGAAACAATCAAGAGGCGAAGCCGAAAATGCTAAAATCGGTATTCGAAATGCTCGCCGCGACGCTAATGATGGAATAAAAAAGGCCGTTAAAGAAGGCATTTCCGAAGATGACGGTAAAGAAACTGAAGTCGCAATACAAAAACTCCACGACAAATATTTGAAAAAAGTAGAAGATGTATTGGCTGCAAAGGAAAAAGAAATAATGACCGTATAATAAATAACAGATAAAAATTAAAAATTATCTTTGATTGGATAGTTCTTAATTCCTGATTTCTCATGAAAGGAATTGTAGTAAAAAATACAGGAAATTGTTATCAAATAAAAACGGACGACGGACAATGGATTGAGGCTAAGTTGAAAGGAAATTTTCGCTTGAAAGAAATACAAAGCACCAATCCTGTTGCTATTGGAGATACGGTACTTGTTGAAAAAAATTCGGAAGGACTTTCTTTCATTTATGAAATTGAAGACCGGAAAAATTATATTATCCGCCGTTCTTCTAATCTTTCTAAACAATCCCATATTATTGCCGCCAATATGGATCAAGCTTTTTTGATCGTAACCGTTAATTATCCCATTACTACTCCTACTTTTATAGATCGATTTCTGGCAACTACAGAAGCTTATCGAATTCCGGCTTTCCTCTTGTTTAACAAAACAGATCGTTATAATGAACAGGATTTGAAATATACCGATGCTTTAATCCATCTGTATGAAACAATTGGCTATCCTTGCTATAAGATGTCCGCCAAATTCGACGAAGATTTGTCTTTTATAGAAAAGCGATTAAAAGATAAAATCACCTTATTGTCGGGACATTCAGGTGTGGGAAAATCGACGCTAATCAACCGCTTGATTCCGGAAACAAAACAAAAAACGCAAGAAATATCCGAATATCACAATAAAGGAATACACACTACTACGTTTTCCGAAATGATAGAATTTCCTTTAGGAGGATATATTATTGATACTCCTGGAATTAAAGGATTTGGAGTTTTCAATATGGAAGGAGTGGAAATATCGCACTATTTCCCCGAAATATTCCGGTTTTCCCATCAATGCCGGTTCAATAATTGTACCCACCGGAAAGAACCGGGATGTGCTGTGGCACAGGCTTTACATGACCAATTCATTAGCGAGTCCCGTTATAGAAGTTATCTTAATATGCTTGAAGATAAAAATGAAAACAAATACAGAGAAGCGTTTTAAAATCCCCAAAAAAGTAATTATCGAAGAAATACAAGATTACTTTTTCATTATTATAGGTTTATGTCTTTATGCCCTGGGATGGACCGGTTTTTTATTGCCGAACGGTTTAACAACCGGTGGGGTGACGGGCATTGCCGCCATCATCTTTTTTGCCACTAAAATCCCTGTCGGTATCAGTTATTTTTGTATCAATTCGATATTGTTGCTTTTGTCGATTAAGATATTCGGCTTCAAATTCAGTCTCAAGACCATTATTAATGTTTTTATCCTGACTTTCCTGTTATCATTTATGCAGTCGGTGATTACAGAACCTTTGGTAAAAGGCGAACCTTTTATGAGTTGCATACTCGGCGGAGTGCTTTGCGGTACAGGAATTGGTTTGGTTTTTAATTTCAAAGGAAGCACCGGAGGAACTGATATTATTGCATTGATAATCAATAAATATCGTCATATTTCCATTGGCAAAGGCTTGTTGATTTGCGACATTTTGATTATTTTGTCGTCGTATTTCGTTTTTTACAACATTGAAAAGATTGTTTATAGCTTGGTAATAATGGGAGTTTCTTCCTACACAGTAGATATGGTATTGAACGGAGCGCGGCAGTCGGTGCAATTTTTCATTTTTTCCGAGAAATACAATGAAATAGCAGATGCAATTATTAAACAAGCGCACCGGGGTTGCACACTGCTGGACGGTACAGGCTGGTATACACAGAAATCCGTCAAAGTAATTGTGGTAATGGC
>JAIRLY010000148.1 GCA_031259075.1 Dysgonamonadaceae bacterium
AAGCCTCAACGGGGCGTAAACATTTGGATGGCAGGCCTTCAGCCTGCTGGGAAATGAAAGGGTGTTCTTTTCCGATGGGCGTTGCCCATCGCTATTGATTATCGCCCTTTCAGGGCTTCGCTCTTTTCTCCATTCTCTATTTTCCATTCTTAACTCTTAACTTTTAGTTCTTAACTCTTAGTTCTCAATTTCCGTCTCCGGTAAAGACAACCGGCATTTATTAAACGATGAGAAAAAATGATTTTTTTAATTCAAAAAGTTGTCTTTACCTTCGACCGGAATAAACTATAGTGATATAGGGTGTGACTTCAACTCTTAGTTCTTAACTCATAACTCTTAGTTCTTAGTTCGCTTTCAGGTCCCGAAGAGAAGCGGTTTAAAAATATGAAGCGTGGGACTTTTAACTTTATCCGTTAATAGAGGCCTTAGACTGCCCTTTACTGCGAATAAGTTATACCCACGCATCCAACGTGAGCGTTGACTAACTTATTCTTGCAGTAAATGAAATTGTCTAAGTTTCTATTAACAAGAATGTAAGCTAACGCTTTCTTTATTAAATATATAAAATTAAAATACTGTCTGTTTCTTTATGAAAATTTGATGAATTTTGTTTAAAAACCGAGCAAAATTAGTGAAATTTTTTGAAAAAACAAGAAAATAACGCTTAAAATCGTCAAAAATTTAAGCGCGATGCATTTGTAATATATTTGTAATATGTTTTTAAGATCTCTGTAAAACTAATCCGGTAATTTTGTTGCGTCAAAATAATTATTAAGAAAATTTATAAATGAAAAAAATTACAATTTTATTTTATGGGTTATTAATGTCATTTATAATTGTAGCTCAGGAAATTAAACTTACGTCTCCGGAGGAACTTCAACAAAAGATGGAGATTCTCGAAAGTGAAATCACAAAAGGGAAAAAATGGAAAATTTCGGGATATATCCAAACTCAATATCAATATGGAGAGAAGGACGCTTCTTTAAAAGTTGGCTCTCCGAATGAGAATCCCGAAGCATCATTTAACCGGACAGGCATTCGTCGCGGCCGTATCAAATTTGCGTATGAAGAGGGTGTGGCTTCAGCGGTGTTTCAAATGGATGTAACGGAGAAAGGCGTTGGATTGAAAGACGCTTATTTGAATGTGAAAGACGTGTGGTTTCATTCGTTGAATTTGAGAGCAGGTATTTTCGATCGTCCTTTTGGAAATGAAATCGGTTATTCGTCGTCGCGCCGCGAATCACCGGAACGTTCCCTGATTTTTCAAACGCTTTTTCCTGAAGAACGGGATTTGGGCGTCATGCTTGTTTTACAAGCGCCGAAAACTTCTTCCTGGCGTATTTTGAAATTGGAAGCCGGTTTGTTTGCCGGAAACGGAATTAAACCGGAAACAGACAGTAAAAAGGATTTTATCGGTCATCTCTCTGTAGCTCAGACTATCGGTAGCGAAATTTCGTGGGGTTCAGGAGTTTCTTATTATAGAGGAGGAGTATATCAAGGGACAGAAAACATTTATACAATGAGTGGTAAAGGTTTCGTTTTAAATAACGAGGCTTCGAATAAAGGAAAATTTTCCAAACGGGAATATTGGGGAATTGATGCACAATTTTCGTGGATGAGTATCTTGGGAATAACTCAACTGCGGACGGAATATTTGTTGGGATATCAACCGGGAGCTATCGGCAGCAGTAAAAGTCCCAATTCATCGAGTTTACCGGCAACAGATATGTATATTCGCAATTTTCAAGGAGGTTATGTGATTTTTGTTCAGGATCTATGGATGCTTCCTTTTTCAGCTGTGCTTAAATACGATTGGTATGACCCGAATACGAAAGTTTCCGGCGATGAAATCGGTAATAACGAGACTTCGAAAACCGATCTGTTTCAAAACACTTTAGGTTTTGGCGCGTTGTGGAAAATCAACAACAGTCTGCGTTTGCAAGCTTTCTACGAAATCAACACCAATGAAACGACCGCAGCTATCGAACGTATGAAAAAGGATGTGAAAGACAATGTGTTTACACTCCGGTTACAATATAAATTTTAAAATATAAATCGTATGAAACAATTCATTTTTTCAGTTGTTATTTTTGCTGTAAGTTTAATGGCAGTTCAGGCGCAAAAAATAAAAGGTTCGGATACAGTTCTTCCTTTGTCACAAAAGGAAGCGGAAATGTATATGAAAACGTATCCATCAGAAACGATAACCGTTACGGGAGGGGGTAGCGGTGTTGGTATTTCTGCTTTAATCGAAGGTACTACCGATATCGCTCAATCTTCCCGAAAAATAAAATTCGATGAAAAACAAAAAATACAGGAAGGAGGAAAAACGGTTAAGGAAATAATTATAGCTTACGATGCGTTAGCCGTTGTTGTCAATCCCGAAAATAAGGTGAAAAATCTGACCCGTGAACAACTGGAAGGAATTTTCACCGGAAAAATAACCAATTGGAAAGAAGTAGGAGGAGAGGACTTGAAGATTATTCCATATTCCCGTGAAACGTCTTCCGGAACGTATGAATTTTTCAAGGAAAGCGTATTGAAGAACAAAAATTATAAAAGCGGCATCCTGAGTATGCCGGCTACCGGAGCAATCGTCCAATCGGTAAGTCAAACCAAAGGAGCGATTGGCTATGTCGGTTTGGCTTATCTCAACAAAGATGTTAAAGCGATAAATATATCGTACGATAAAGGAAAAATATTTACGGCGCCATCGGTTACAAATGCAAAAAACGGCTCTTATCCTATTGTTCGTCCGCTTTATTTCTATTATGTGACTAAATCGGAAAAATCGGTCAGGCCTTTTGTTGATTATGTTCTTTCAACCGCAGGACAAAAAATTGTAAATGAAATCGGATTTATTGCGTTATAATTGGAAAAAAGGTATTCGTTTTTTTATAAAAAGTGTTTTAACCTTAAGCGGAACAATAACTACAATTGTTATTTTGTTGATTGTTCTTTTTCTATTCAAAGAAGGTTTGGGTTTGTTTAAACATTCCGAAGTAGAAAAGGGTTATTCATTATGTATTCATGCCGAAAATACGATCAGCGGACTTAATTCTTTCCAAATCAAGCAAATTTTTGATTACGAAATTGAGAACTGGAGGCAAATCGAAGGCGGGAAGGATGTTGGGATTGTTCCTTTTCGTTTTGAAGAAATCTTTGATCGTTATTCCGATGATGAATTGGGTGAAAACTATGCTTTACTTCCTGAAAAATTAGAACAGGAGATAGCAAAAGAACCCGGAACAATTGCTTTTATCCCCACACAATATTTACCGGTTCGTTCGGATAAAATGAAAGTTTTGCCAAACAACAGGATAAATATAAGAAACTTTTTCTTAGGAAAAGAATGGATACCTACGGCGACTCCTGCTCCGCAATTTGGAGTTCTTCCGCTTATTTTAGGAACTTTATGGGTTAGTATTTGCGCTATATTTATCGCTTTACCTTTGGGATTAGGAGTTGCCGTTTATCTGTCGGAATTAGCGGGAGAACGAATGCGTCGTTTTTTTAAGCCTGCTATTGAGTTGCTGGCAGGTATTCCTTCAGTTGTTTACGGATTTTTCGGTTTGGTTGTTCTGGTTCCGTTTATCCAAAAATCATTGAATTTACCTGTTGGAGAAACCGCTTTCGCCGGAAGTCTGATATTGGCTATTATGGCTTTGCCTACCATTATCACTGTAGCGGAAGATGCTATGCGCAACACTCCTCAAGCCATGCGGGAAGCAAGTTTAGCTTTGGGAGCGACTCAATGGCAAACAATTTACAGAGTGGTATTTCCTTATTCTGTTTCGGGCATATCTGCTGCTGTGGTACTTGGAATTGGCCGCGCTATCGGAGAAACAATGGCTGTATTGATGGTCACAGGCAATGCCGCTGTTATTCCGCATACTTTATTTGAACCTGTTCGTACTATTCCGGCTACTATTGCAGCGGAATTAGGGGAAGCGCCCGTCGGAGGAACACATTATCAAGCTTTGTTTTTGTTGGGATGTATTCTTTTCCTTATTACGTTGTTGATTAGTATCACTGCTGAATTTATTTCCGGGAAATCTCTCTATAAAAAAGGATTATGAATAAAAAGATAAATCAAAATATAGCTTTTGGAATTTTCAAAATATTGGGAATAGGGGTTGCAGGCATTCTTTTTGGGATTCTCGGATTCATCATCTATCATGGAATAGGAGTTATAAATTGGGAATTTTTGACGACTGCTCCTACTGATGGAATGACTTCCGGAGGTATTTTTCCAGCTATTGTTGGGACGCTTTGTTTAATCGCAGGCAGTATAATAGTTGCTTTTCCATTAGGCGTCATGTCGGCTATTTATACAACCGAGTATGCAGGAAACGGAACAATTATCAAGTTTATTCGGATAATGACCAATAATTTGAGCGGTATACCGTCGATTATTTTTGGTTTGTTCGGAATGGCTCTTTTTGTAAATACGATGGGATTTGGCGATTCTATTCTTGCCGGTTCATTTACGTTGGGTTTATTGATACTTCCTTTGGTAATACGAACAACGGAAGAAGCGTTGAAGTCTATTCCCGATTCTTTCCGTACGGGAAGTCTGGCGTTGGGCGCTACACGTTTACAAACCATCGGAAGGGTTATTTTACCGATGGCGCTTCCAAATATTATTACAGGATTGATACTTTCTATCGGAAGAGTGGCGGGAGAGACGGCGCCGATTCTTTTTACGGTGGCCGCTTATTTTCTTCCCAAATTACCGGAAAGTATTTTTGATCAGGTAATGGCTCTTCCTTATCATCTGTATGTAATAGCAACCAGTGGAACAGACCTCGAAGCAACTCGTCCTATCGCTTATGGAACAGCTTTAGTATTGATATTTATTGTATTGGTAATGAATTTATTGGCCTCTTCTTTCCGAAAACTGTTGGAAACGAAGAGATAAAAGTTATAAAATGATAGAGGCAAAAAATATTAATTTTTATTATGGAGATTTTCATGCGTTGAAAAACATCAGTATGAAAATGGAGATTCACACGGTTACCGCTTTTATAGGGCCTTCCGGCTGTGGAAAGTCGACTTTCCTGCGCTTGTTTAATCGAATGAATGATTTGATTGACGGAACACGATTGACAGGCGACTGTTTTATCAATGATATGAATATCTACGGTAAGTCGGTGGATGTAGACGAACTCCGGAAAAAAGTCGGAATGGTTTTTCAAAAACCCAATCCTTTCCCAAAATCTATTTTTGAAAATGTAGCTTACGGGCTTCGAGTAGATGGAATACGGGATAAAAATTTTATCCGTCGGCGAGTAGAAGAAGCTCTTATTAGCGCTGCTCTCTGGGATGAAGTTAAAGATAAATTAAAAAAATCCGCTTTTGAATTATCGGGAGGACAACAGCAACGGTTGTGTATTGCACGAGCTTTAGCGATTGCTCCTTCCATCATTTTGATGGACGAGCCGGCTTCCGCTCTTGACCCAATTTCCACTTCAAAAATTGAAGATTTGATTCATGTTTTGAAAAAAGATTATACCATTGTTATTGTAACTCATAATATGCAACAAGCGGCGCGAGTGAGTGATAAAACCGGTTTTTTTATGTTGGGTGAACTGGTGGAATTCAACAATACTAAAAAAATGTTTTTAAGTCCTGAGAAAGAGGAAACTCAAAATTACATTACCGGAAGATTTGGATAGGACAAGTTGAAGACGAAAGATAAAAGAAGTAAAGAAAAAGACAAACAGTTCTTTTAAAATCATTAAATAAAATGAAACACACAGAAAGAGAATTAACAGCGATAAAAGAAGAAGTAAGTCAAATGTGGCAACTTGTACTTTCGCAGTTGGAAAAATCAAAACAGGCTTTTTTTAATAATGATGTTGAGCAAGCGCGTGAAGTAATTAGCCGTGAAAAAAGAGTGAATACATTTGAATTGAAAATTGATAGCGATTGCGAAAATTATATAGCATTGTATAATCCGGTTGCAATTGATTTACGATTAGTCCTTTCGCTTATTAAAATCAGTTATACGCTGGAACGTATCGGCGATTTTTCGGAAGGAATCGCAAGGCATGTTGTTGAAGACAGTTGCGATGCTATTACCGGAAATCTGAAAGAAGAACTTTGTTTGGCGACAATGTTCGATACGGTAATTGAAATGCTTTCCGATAGTTTTGTAGCGCTTGATTCGGAAAATACTAAACTTTCGGGAAAAATATTGGCGAAAGATGAAATGGTGGATGAAATATACCATAGAGCCATTAAAATATTGGCCGATTACATGCGAAAAGAGCCACTCCAGATTGAATGTGGACTAAAAACGATGTTGATGTTGCGAAAAATAGAACGGATTGGCGACCATTGTAGCAACATAGTCGAAGAAATTGTATTTTATATTGATGCTAAAGTGTTAAAACATACGAAGAATAAAGAATAAACTTTGAAATAATCGTTACCTTTACGCAAAAATTAAAGTTTAAATTCGATGGCAGAAAAAATTTTAATCGTTGACGATGGAAAAAATATATGCGAAATTCTGGAGTTTAATCTTTCCAACGAAGGGTATGAAATCGAATGTGCTTATTCGGCGGAAGAAGCATTGAAAAAGTTAACGCCCGACTATTCGCTTATTCTTTTAGATGTGATGATGGGTGGAATGTCGGGTTATAAGATGGCTGAAAAATTGCGTAAAGAAAAAAATTCCATACCAATCATTTTTCTAACGGCCAAAGATACGGAAAACGATATGCTTACCGGATTTTCCGTCGGCGCGGACGATTATATTTCCAAACCATTCTCGATCAAAGAAGTTGTGGCTCGCGTAAAAGCGCTTCTCAAACGTTCGGAAGTAACGCAAAAAGGCAATAAAATATCAATTCCCAACAAGGAAAACAATTTGGTTTTCGACGATGTAATGATCAATTATGATACAAAAGAACTGATAATAGGAAATAAAATCATTCCGCTGACGCGAACCGAATTTGAAATTATTACCTTACTGGCTTCCAATTCGTCCCGGATATTTGAAAGAGAAGATATTATCGACCATATCTGGAAAGATGCGCCCTATATTACCGAAAGAACAATCGACGTCCATATCAGGCGACTAAGGAAAAAAATGGGAGAAAGGGCTTCTCTGATTATCAGCCGCCCCGGATATGGTTACCGGTTTAATAATCCTGTCAAATGAAGCAAACCTATACACAAAAACTGACGATTAGCTTTTGTCTTATTCTAGCGCTTTTTGCGATAGGAACTATCATTTTTGGGCAATACAGAGCAAAAAAATACCGCACGGAAGCATTGGAAGAAAAATTGGATGGTTATGTGGAAATTACCCGCAAATATATAAGCAATTATTCGAAAGAAGCAATCTATAATTTAGATCCTTTACTTTCTCTACTGCCTTCTAATTTACGGATAACAGTTATAAGTAAAGAAGGAACCGTTTTATATGATAATCGTTTGGATGATTTTTCCCAAATAGAAAACCATTCGGAACGTCCTGAAATCATTGCCGCCAAGCGCAAAGGAAAAGGGAGCGATATTCGGAAATCCTCTTCCAATGGGGAAGAATATCTTTATTATGCGAAACTTTTTGATGATATCTACATTCGTATTGCGAATCCTTACGATATTTACATACAACATTTTCTGAAACCAGATAATAGTTTCCTCTATTATTTATTGATTCTTTTTCTTGTGGGAATCATATTTATCAATTATACAGCCGGCCGGTTTGGAAAAACAATCAAACGGTTGCGAGATTATTCTTATGCAATAGATAATCAAATAGCCGTCGATATTCCGAATTTTCCCAGTGATGAAATCGGTGAAGTCGGCAAACAGATAGCGAAAGATTACAAACGACTGAAGGAAAGTGAAACGAAACTGGCTTTGGAGCACGAACAACTGTTGAGGCAAATTCAAATACGACAGGAAATGACCGGCAATATCGCTCACGAATTGCGTACTCCGGTGACAGGTATCAGGGGGTACCTGGAAACGATATTGGACAACAGGCTTGACCGGAGTAAAGAACGCGAATTTGTTTATAAAGCTTACGAACAAATCGTCACTCTTTCCGAATTAATACGAGATATGAGTCTGTTGGCTAAAATTAACGAAGCGCCTCAATCTTTCCAATTCAAATCGGTAAATCTTAACGATTTGATCAATAAAGTAAAATCGGATTTGAAAGAACAACTGCAAGCGAAAGATATCATCATCTATTCTACTGTTAATCAAGATTTTAATGTTTCAGGAAATGAAAATCTACTTTATTCGGTGTTTCGTAATTTGGTAGATAACGTAATTAGTCATGCCGGTGAAAGCATTACAATCAACATTAATCAATGCGGAGAAGACGGCAAATTCGCTTATTTTTCTTTCTCGGATAATGGCATAGGCATCGAAGATGAAAAACATTTGAATCGGTTATTTGAACGTTTTTACAGGGTCAGTGAAGGTCGTACCCGCGAAACCGGCGGTTCCGGATTAGGTTTGTCTATTGTGAAAAATGCGATTACTTTTCATGGAGGAACGATTACCGTGAAAAACCGCATGGAAGGCGGTTTGGATTTTTTATTTAGTTTGCCGCAGGTGAACGCTCCGCTTTCCGTTGCACGTCCTTAGAAAATGAATAAAATGAAATTAGCTTATTGGCTGTTGGGGTGCATTTTAGATTGTTGCGCCCACCGGTAACTTGTAAGACAAAGGATGGAGATTCTCCACCTTTGTCTATTACGGCCACCGTTATGCGATAACCCTTCTATCAGGAAAGGTCTGAAGCAAATCTACATTCTCATAATTGTCAATCTTTCTTGCAACGCACACTAAACATGTTGTACTTGTTGCTGACGGTGCGGCCCACGTGCGCGCCGCTGTAATCCATTTCCCGTCTCCATGCGAAAGGAGTGTCACTGGAACTACTCGACCAGATGACTAAGTACACGCCAAAACCCGCTACTCGGCTGTCGCCCATGTAGCCCATGAGCAAAGCGTCAAAGCCCCCGCTACTGCTTGACAAGCTCGTACCGTTTGTGGCTGTACCGGTAATAGTAGTGGTACTCTTCATCTTCTTTCCATGAGTGCCGCGGGATCCGGTAGAAGTATTATACTCAGATGCCCATGTAACAGTGCCATCAGTTGAATATACACCGGCCGCACTTTGGGCTATTTCTTCTTCCAACTGATTCCATTCATAATCGCTCGGCAAATGCCAGTCCACCGGACAAATACCCTGATATTGCTGTTGACTCGAACTGTTTGTTTCATTTGCGCTGGTGGTGGCACGATTCGTAGCGGCCGCCCAAGTGTATAACAACCCGTATTCCGGATGAGCAATAAAGGTCTGTTCGATTCCGGACGGATAGTTATAGAATTTTGAAGCAGGATACACATCAGAACCTAAAGTTAAGGCAGTTATTCCGTCTGCGTAGGTTTTCGTTCGTAAATTCTGGGTCATCCAGCAACCCGCAGATCCAAACGGAGCGGCATAATAAGCATTGCCTTCAACGTCCATTACACCTGCACACTCACCGACGGTAACCACACAATCTTGAGTTATACCATCGGCGATAGCCCGAACAGTAAACGAGCCGACTGTATTTCCCGATGTGACGGTAGCGCTATTACCGCTTGCAGGAGAAATGCTTGAACCCGTTGTATTACTGCCTTCGATTGACCATGTAACCGTAACATCATTGAACGGCTTGCCGTCGCTGCCGGTGATTTGTGCGGTAATCGTTCCTGTTTTACCATCCAGATCAAGGAACAAAAGGCTTTTATCCAGGGAAAAACGCTTGAGTGTTACCGGACCGATTGGCCTCCAACTGTTGCGTGTCCATACATAAATGTCTTTACCGTTGCCGTCGGGCACATCGTCGTTCGTGTTGTAAATCATCATCCCTTCTTTCCCCGTACTGCCTTCCAACTGCCAGGTTGTGACATTCGTTAGGAAAACCTGCGGCAACAGCAATCCCAAATTTGCCGATTGAGACAGGTCGAGTACCGCCCCCTCGTGCGGATCATCATTCTCATTTCCGCCGATTAATACCTGTGATTTCACACTTGCTGCGCTCAACATCCATAGTGTCAGCGCTAAAAAAATCATTTTTTGTTTCATGTTTAATAAAAATTTAGTAATTTATAACTATGTTCTCTTTTACCTGTTCAACCCCTCAAACGGGGTTGAGGAGAGATATCTGTTATTTTCACCCCCCAATCGCTTCGCTTCATTGGGGGTTATTCATCTTGAAAGCCTTCGGCTTTCCTTTCTCCATTCTTAGTTCTTAACTCTTAATTCTTAACTCTTTTTAGTTTCTCCGGTTCCGGTAAAGACAACCGGCTTTTATTAAACGATGAGAAATAAAATGATTTTTTTATATGAAAAGTTGTCTTTACCATCGCCGGAATAAACTATAGTGTACAGGGTACGGAGTCAACTCTTAGTTCTTAGTTCGCTTCCAAGTCCCGGAGAGAAGCGGTTTAAAAATGCGAAGCGTGGGACTTATAACTTTATTTGTGCTTGAGGTTCTCAACTACCCACACTTGCAAATAAGTTACACCCACGCATCCAACGTGAGCGTTTTTACTTACTTATTCTTGCAAGTGTAGAAATTGTTGAGATTTCAAGCACAAGAATAAAAGCTAACGCTTTCTCAATTAATATGTAATGTTAAAATAATATCTGTTTCTTTATGAAAATTTGTTATTTTATATTTAAAAACCGCACAAAAGTAGTGAGATTTTTTGAAATAAGAAATAAAAAGTAAAATAAAATTTGGAAACGAAAGGCCGGAGAAGATACACATAGACATAAAACAACAATGAACATATAACTTTGAAGGGAAAATATTACCTTTGTACACGTATTAGTCATAAATAAATCTTATGATTCGAATCAGAAGACTGTATATTTTTGTTTTAGAAACTTTTCTTCCTTTATTGCTGGCAACCTTTAGCGTGTGTCTTTTTATTTTATTGATGCAGTTTTTATGGTTTTATGTCAACGATATGGTAGGAAAAGGGGTGAGTATGGGGATACTTGCAGAATTGTTTTTTTACGCATCCCTTTCTTTTACGCCCATGGCTTTGCCTTTAGCCGTTTTATTAGCTTCTTTGATGACTTTTGGAAATTTAGGAGAACATTTGGAATTGTTGGCTATGAAAGCTTCCGGTATTTCTCTCCTCCGGATTATGAAACCGCTTATTTATTTTGTGGTTGTAATTGCCGGCGTTTCTTTCGTTTTTCAAAATAATATTGTCCCGAAAGCTCAAACAAAAATGTATACGATTGTCTTATCTATTAAGCAAAAATCACCGGAGTTAGACATTCCGGAGGGGATTTTTTATAAAGAAATTACAGGATATAACGTTTATGTCAGGCATAAAGATAAAAAGGGAGGTATGTTGCGCGACCTGATGATTTACGACTATTCCAAAGGGTTTGAAAACGCGGCGGTTATTGTTGCTGATTCCGGAAAATTAAAGGTCTCAACCGATAAAAAATACCTGATTTTGACTCTTTACACAGGAGAATCTTTTGAAAATTTGGGAACTCGCAGATCAAGAAGCGTAAATGAAAAAATTCCTTATCGCCGCGAAACGTTCGGTTTGCGTGAAATTTTGATTGCTTTCGATACGAATTTTACGATGGAAGACGAATCGATTATGGGAAGCCGCGACTTAGGTAAAAATATGAATGAACTTTCTGCTTACATCGACTCGGTAAAACAACGGCAAGACAGTACAAATCTGAAAAACGTAAACCTCTTTAAGAAAAATATTTATACAAATACATTTTATCAGCAATTACCGGTCGGTAGCCGGCAGCCGGCAGTCGGCAAAGATTCCTTATCGGCAAACGGATTTGAGACTTATTTTAACAAACTGAATATTGATAATAAAATCCATTATCTTCAACAAGCGAAAGATAAAGCCGGACAAATTCAATCGGATTATACTTTTAGCATGTATCAGCAATCCGATGCAAAAAAACAGTTACTTTCTCATAGTATCCAATTATACAAAAAATTCACTTTGGCTTTGTCTTGTATCCTTTTCTTTTTTATCGGAGCGCCTTTAGGCGCAATTATTCGTAAAGGCGGATTAGGAATGCCCACTGTCCTTTCGGTTGTTATCTATTTGTTTTATTATACAATAGAAACCTTTGGAACTAAAATGGCAAAGCAAGAGGTATGGCTTGTATGGGAAGGCGCAGGATTGAGTTCGGTAATATTGGCGGCTTTAGGTATTTTCTTTACATACAAGTCCGTTAACGACTCCACGATGTTGAACATGGATGCATGGAAAGTTTTCTATCAAAAATTAACCGGCAAAAGAGAAATAAGAAATTATTTGAAAAAAGAAGTAATTATGACTCCTTCGAATTATTCGAAAGACATCAGAGAAATGGAAAAATGGAATAAACAATGTGAAGACTATCTTCTTGAATACAAAAGATTTCCTTTCTATATTTCTTTTTGGAAAAAAAGATTTGTTGATTCGAAATTAGATGGTTTGATCGAATCCTTAGAAAATACAATTGAAGATTTGCTAAATTCAGAGGAAAATTTAATCATAGGTCGATTAATGGATTTTCCGATAATCAAACCGTTCCATTTGAAATTTATGAATAAACCGGGCGTCCGGTGGTTTTGCGGGATTATTTTCCCAATCGGACTGATTATCTACGGGATTGTAATCCATAAACAGAAACAAATCCGTGACGATTTAGCAATTAGCCAAAAGGTGAATGATCAGATAATAAGTGAATTGATAAGAGCAAATTATAAACGATAACCAATCATGAATTATAAATTAAATACGATTGAAGAGGCAATAGAAGATTTTCGGGAGGGAAAATTTCTTATTGTAGTAGATGATGAAGACAGAGAAAACGAAGGCGATTTTATTATTGCGGCGGAAAAAGTGACTCCTGAAAAAATCAATTTTATGATGACCTATGGTAGAGGAGTCCTTTGTGCTCCTGTTACGGAAGACCGTTGCAAAGAATTGGATTTAGAGATGCAAGTGTCTAAAAACACTTCTATATTCGACACTCCGTTTACAATTACGGTCGATAAATTGGGCAACGGATGTACAACCGGCGTTTCCATGTTCGACCGTTCGGAAACAATCCGGGCGTTAGCCGATCCGGCAACCCAGCCGGAAGATTTGGGTCGACCGGGACATATAAACCCTTTGAGAGCCCGTAACCGCGGTGTTTTGAAAAGAGCAGGACATACCGAAGCGACTATCGACTTGGCTCGTTTAGCCGGTTTATATCCGGCCGGAGCGCTGATTGAAATTATCAACGAAGACGGAACAATGGCTCGTTTGCCCCAATTAATCGAAATTTCCAAAAGATTCGGAATCAAAATAATCACCATTAAAGATTTGATTATCTACCGGCTGCATTATGAATCTTTAATCGAAAAAGGAGAAAAAGTCAATATGCCTACACAATACGGGCATTTTCAATTGATTCCTTTCCGGCAGAAATCCAACGGATTGGAACATATTGCATTAATCAAAGGAGAGTGGCAACCTCACGAATCCATTTTGGTACGTATGCATTCCTCTTGTGTCACAGGCGATACTTTCGGTTCTTTGCGTTGTGAATGTGGCGAACAACTTCACAAAGCGATGGAAATGATTGAAAAAGAAGGTCGCGGAGCTATTGTATATTTGAATCAGGAAGGTCGCGGAATCGGATTAATGGATAAAATGAAAGCTTATAAACTTCAAGAAGAAGGTTTGGATACCGTAGATGCCAATCTTCATTTAGGGCATGACCCTGATGAAAGAGAATATGGGGTAGGAGCACAAATACTAAGAGAAATCGGTATTTCCAAAATTCGTTTAATCACAAATAATCCGGTGAAAAGGGCGGCTTTGGAAGGTTATGGATTGGAAATCGTAGAAAACGTTCCGATTGAAATAGAAGCCAATCCGTATAATGAAGCTTATATACGAACAAAAAGAGACCGCATGGGTCACACATTACGAAACATCGGAATTTAATCAATCGGTATATAACTACCCAATTCCTCTAAAAAATCCGGTGTGAAATAGTCGATGAAACCGGCTGCCGGAGTGAATGTCATTTCCCCAAACACCGGAACGCCGTCCGTTTCGTAGAAATCAACCCGAACAAATGGAAATCCTTTGGAAAGAATTTCACTTGCTTTAATCATCGTTGTTAACGATTGAGGCTTAGGAAATGTACCCGGGATAAGAGGCAAACAGCTATTCCTGAAATTCCAATCCAAATCGTAGGTGAAAAATTTACAATGCGAACCTTGCCTGTCGGTGCAAACAAGAATATATTTCGCCTGGCCATTGAAACATAAAAATTTATAATCAATCAATGAAGATGAAAACAGGGACGTATTTTTTAATATTTTTTCGGCAATAATACACGATTTTATCCTTAAATAGTGTGGCTCGGCAGTCATTACCCCATAATGTTTTTTTTGTTTTTCACGAAAATATTTCTTTATTTCTCGGTTTGTTACTTTGCTTTTATCTTCAATGATTAAAGTGTCGCCACAAGCATTATTCTGTCGTATCACAAATGAATCGGGTAGTTTATCAATATCGATTTCATCGACAGAATCATATTTTGCATACAGCTCGTTCAAGAGCATTCCCAATCCGCAATTAGTCACGTATTGGCGAACTTTGTATTTGTCGGTTAAATCCGGCCATCGAGATGTATCCGAATACAGTTTTAACCAATGAATCTTTTCGTTCAAATCTTTGGGATTTTCCCAATTAATCCGCTTTTTCAAACTGCTATAGTAGATATTATCCGTCAATTTTCGGACATGATTCGGCCAATAATAATTCCGGAGTTGATTGATTACAACAGAAGGAAAGATTATTTTAATTATTTTTTTTAGCATAATTAGTAAAATTAGGTCAGGTGATGCACGTTTTTCAAAGCTCGTTGAAAACACCATCTGTGACTTTCACACCTTAGTATATTGATGAGTTGGGATGGTTCTTCTTTACAAAATAGCGTTCGTTTAACAAAACGCAAAAAACTTTTGAAACTTCCGTCACATTTTATAGAATTGGTTCCTAATTTAAATAAGTTGTAATAATGCGGCAAAAGTCGAATAACGGCTTTATTTACTTCCGATAAATAAAATGAATCATCTGAAAGATAAGATAAACAAGTTTTTATATGTTCGTTAATTTCTTCATCATTGCAAAAATCGATCTTGAACGCATCATATTTAATATTGTTGACCCTGTATGATAGATTCATATTAGAATCAAATTCCAGTAACACACATAAACTGTTATTCCAATACGGAGGATATATGTCATTTTCTTTTTGGAAACAAAAATTACCCAAACTGTAAAAAACCGGCTTTCCATCGTATTCTTCCCAACCTTGAGGAACATGAGGATGGGAAGCAAGTACAGCATCCGCTCCGTCTTTGATCAGTTGCCTGTAGCGGTCTCTCCATTCGGGTAAAGGGAAATCCACATATTCGACACCGGCATGTACAAAAACAATAAGAGCGTCAACTTCTTGTTTACAATTAACAATCAATTCATCCACACAATTATGGTTTACCCATGCACAGCCTATGTTATTTTTTCGATCCCACTGATCGGTCAATGTTCCAAATTCACAATGAGTCAAACCCATAAATCCAATTTTTCTGTCGCCAACAGTAAAAATTTTCATCTTATAAGCATCCGCCCAATTTCCGGCTCCCATTGTTTGGGCTTCTTGAAAAGATTCAATCGTATTATATAACGCATCGACGCCATAATCTAATGTGTGGTTATTGGCTAAAGAAACCAAATTAAAACCCAACGATTCAAGAAAAGAAGGAGAATTTTCAGATTGAAAAAGGCTGGGACCACTTTTTTCTATTGCAGGAGAATCGGTCATTACCGGAGCTTCAAAGTTAATGACATTAATAGCGTTATTCTTGAAAAACGCCTGTAATTCTTCACTGACTACTATTTTCTCAGGGGATATTGCTTTAAAATCTCCTGAAATAGAAACTCTTATCATTGCTTTCTTTTTGTCGTATTTTTTATGCAAAAATAGCATTATTATTCGGAAACCACAAAAAATAATCGTTGGGCAACTGCATCAAAAGTCAGTAATTTTTTTTGAAAAACAATTTAATAGAGGCCCTATTTCTATCAATAACCTGTTTTTCATCGGGAGATAGTCCTAAAAAATAAGCAGTTGTGCACACAATAGCTATTGAAAGCAAAAATGATACCCAGAACAAATAAACAGGTAAATATAAATGACAAATCCAGCAAACAAATATAGAACCGCTAACGGGTATTATTTCAGGGACAAACACTCTTTTAATAAATCCGCGAACAGATAATCCGGCTGTTTTTTTGAGAAAAAACAAACGGGAAATACAACAAATAAACTCAAAGATGAGCATACATACCATCACCGAAACAGGAGATAATCCGTTATACAAACAAAGATAGGCAGCCGGAAGGGTCAATACCTTCATTGTATTGATTATAAGGGAATACGTTTTTATATTTCCAATCGCCTGATTGGCATATATTAACCCTGAGGTCAACTGATCGGCTAATGCCGTAAAAAGAACGAAGCGAGTAAATACAATGGTATATTCAGGCACATTTTCCAACCAGATAGAAAGGATAACCTCCATTTCAAATGCGGCAGGAATAACAATCATCGCCAAGAGTAAAAAAGCAAATTTACTTGCTAATTCCGAAAGTTGTAACATTTTTTGCCTGTTGTGATTCCCTTCCGCCTTTATTATCTGAGGTCTGATTGCATTCAACAAAGAAGTGGAAATAAAACTGAAATGTCCCTGTACCTGAAAGGAAATGCCATAAGCGGCATTGATCGCTGTTCCGAAAAAATTATTGAGAAAGACTGCAATTCCCTGGGTACGAGCAATAACACATCCTGTTCCATAGAGTGTCCATCCTGAAAAAGAAAACATTTCTTTCAACATTTTGAAATCAAACTTTTTTATACCGAGATGTTTACATTCTTCGTACTTTTTATGGCAATAAATCGAATAAGCAAGAAAATTAACGATGGAAACCACAGTGAGCAGAATGGAATAATAAATCAAATGATTTGATAAAATATAAAGCAATGAGATTGCAATCAGCAGTTTAAAAAAAGTTTCTGCAATCTGTATGACGGATGTAAACAAAATATTCTCATGTGCAATCAATGCCGCTAAATAAGAGGAAGATAGCATAGAAAAAAAAACGGATATAATCATACTGTAATAAACAATCGTAGCGCTTTCCGTTTTCTCCGGGGGAATATTTAAACCTCCATCGAAAATAAAAGGAGTCAAAAAATACATTCCCACAGCTAAAATTATTCCTAAAAAAAGTTGGATAAAAACACTGTTATTGAAGGTTTTTACTTGCATTTCAACGTCCATTTTCCCCTGATAAAAAGAAAGATAACGCTGTGTAGCCGACGAAACAGAAAGGTTAATAAATGCAAGCATGGATATAACACCGCCTACCAAACTGTAGATGCCATAATCGTTTTCACCTAAAGATTTTAAAATAATACGCGAAGAATACAAGGAAATACATACGATAATAAATGTCCTCGCATACTGAATTAACGTATTAAATACAATTCTTGTTGAAGGTTTCATAATTGATTATCAAGTAGTTTACCTGAATAATTCTTCATAAATACGAAGCAGGTTTGCTTTTTGATTTTCCCACAAATATTTGTTTTTGACACAATTAATGCAAACGGGAATATAAGCCTTATATTGCTCTCCGGCGATTAAATCAATGAGCACAGAGGCAATTTCCTCTGCATTATGAGGGTTCACACATTTCCCGATACCATCGGATTGAATAATTTCCGCAATATGACCGAAATTCGAACCGATGACGGGTAATCCGAAAGCGGCATATTCAAACAATTTAATCGGAAGAATCAACCGGTTTGTCCGGTTTAACGGAAAAAGACAAAAAGCCGTTTTGCTTTTTTTGTAATACCGGCTTACTTCTTCCAAAGGGATTTGTCCGGTGAAAAACAAATTGCCGGTCATTTTCTCTTTTTGTATGATTTTTTCTACTTTCTCTTGTAGAGAAGAATTACAAAATGCACCAATCAAAACTACTTTAAAATCGTATCCTCGCTTTTTAGCAATGACTAAAGCATCCAATATCAATAAAATTCCTTTCGATTCGGAAATAGAGCCGCAGTAAACCGCATCAAACTCCTTTTCTTCCGCATCACCTTCTTGAAAGGAAAGGGGTGAAAAATAAGAATAATTGTAAACAATGGAAGTGTGGGGATTCTCCCTCCGGAAACGGGACGCTACATTTTCTTCCGTTGCGATCAGATAATCCACTTTTCTTAAAATTCGTTTTTCTGCAAATACCGATGGAATATCATTTAGAATTACTTTTGCCAAAGAACGTTCACGCCAATAATCTTTCAAATTATCCATAAAAGGTTCGTGTGCATCGTAAATTATCTTAGGCTGCTGAGGAAGTTTTTTCAGTTTTAAAGCAATCCGGCACAATTCCACATCATGAAGATGATAAACATCGGCAGAAACATTTTTGGCTGCCTGAAACAAATCATTTAAAAACAATTGCTTATATAACGCAATTTTAGACCGGATAACATCCTTTTTTCTTAGTTTCTTTAACTGAATAATCCGTATATTATCCGCCGTATAATAGTCTTCAAAATCATTGCCATAACCGATGTGAATAACTTCATACCCATTCCGAACAAGGGTAAGCGCTTCTTTTTTATAAATCCGGTCGTCCAATAAAGAATGACAACAAGACATCATGCAAACTATTTTCTTTTTCCCGCTAATCATCCTTTGAAACTTTCTGCATAATGTTCATTTTTAAGCACAAAGATAACGAACAAAAACGAAACGAACAAAAATTCGTTTTTTGTTTTTTTATTTCAAAAAATCTCACTATTTTTGTGTGATTTTCAAACAATTTTATCAATTTTTCATAAAGAAACAGATATTATTTTAACATTATATAATTGAGAAAGCGTTAGCTTATATTCTTGCTATTGAAACTTAGACAATTTCAATCCTAACAAGAATAAGTTAGTCAACGCTCACGCCGGATGCGTGGGTATAACTTATTTGTTAGGATGGGTAGTCTAAGACCTCAATGGCGGATAAAGTTAAAAGTCCCACGCTTCGTATTTTAAACCGTTTCTCTCCGGGACATGGAAGTGAACTAAGAACTAAGAGTTATGAGTTAAGAATTGACACCGCCCCTTGTATCATTATAGTTTATTCCGGCGATGGTAAAGCCAACTGTTCGAATCAAAAAAATTATTTTTCTCATCGTTTAATAAGAGTCGGTTGTCTTTACCGGAGACGGAAAAACATAAGAACTAAGAGTTAAGAACTAAGAGTTAAGAGTTAGGAATGGAAAATAGAGAATGGAGAAAAAAGCGAAGCCCTTTCATTTCCCAGCAGGCTGAAGGCCTGCCATCCAAATCTTTACGCCCCGTTGAGGCTTGACGGCCGCGGGATACATTTCATTCTTCTGTCCCGTCAGGGACAGCATGTTGGTAGAAAACAGGGTTTATTTTCACCGTCACCCGTCCCGTCAGGGACGGAATGTGGAGTGGATCCACCGAATCATATTCTGTCCCTGACGGGACAGGGAAAGGCTGGAGAGGCCCGTATTTTCTACCGACATTTTGTCCCTACGGGACAG
>JAIRLY010000202.1 GCA_031259075.1 Dysgonamonadaceae bacterium
CCGCAGGGAGGACACTTTATTAACCGTATGCAAGCGTAGCGCAGCTTACGGTTGCAGAAGCTCCTCTTCTCTATAAGTCCCGCAGGGACGACACTTTATCAAGCAATTAATTAAGTGTCGTCCCTGCGCGACTTTTGAGCAGAATTTTATTTATTCGTTATATCTTATTTATTTCCCATCCCTTAAATAAAAACAGAATATGACACCGATTTCGCAGCAATAAATTTTGAAATGGCAAACTGTCAAAGTATTTTTTTTGGCACTGTTGATTTTTTTTCACGCTGCGTCATCTTTTGACGTATTCACACTGTTCCTTTGTAAAAAATTTCAAAAAAAATCTGAAGCCTGCGAAAGCGATCGGCATAAGATATATTTAATTTAATATTAATTTGTTTATGATAAAATTTTTTAGTTTCAAAGTAACCGCCAACAAAAATATCGGCGGAAAGAGAGAAGTCGAAAGATACGAAGAAGGTATTCTCACAAAAATTGTTGCAGGAAAAGGCAAAAAAGACGATAGGGTAAAACTGTTCCGAAATGCTGACGGAAGATTTGTCCGTATGGTTGATGGAAAGGTTCAAAATAAAGAATTTGAAGTTTCGGAAGTATTTTCTGATGTCTCGTGGATAGATGTTACACCGAAAGAGAGGAAATACAAACAGAATATAAGCGGGAAAATCGTTTCTGTTATAAATATCAAGTTCCTGAACAACAAGGTAATTGAAAAAGGAGAGTCGGTAAAAATTTCATCGACATGTTCGCCCTCTGCCGCGGAGATTGAAAAGGCTTTCCGGGAACAGGGCAAAAAGTCAAAAAGCAGTCTGTCAACCGATTTTTTCACAATCGAAAGGATATAAATGTTAATATGACTCAATATATTGCAAATCATGATCATTACGACCTTGTCATTGGCAAGGTCGTAAGCGTCAGAAAAACACTGTGGATTGGAACCGCCGACATCAAAGACATGTATATAAAACAGGGACGTGAGACGGCGCCTTTTCTGAAATTACTTTCGGACTTAATCCAGAAAGGCGTGGAGGTACGTCTTATCCATGCCAAAGAGCCGGGAGTCAATTTCAAGACTGATTTTGACAAGTTCCCTGCACTGTTCGACGGATTAGAGCGGGCGCTGTGTCCACGCGTACATTTCAAGTTAATTATCTTTGATTTTGAAACAGTCTATATCGGATCTGCCAATCTCACTGGCGCCGGCATCGGCATGAAAGGCGAGGATACGCGAAACTTCGAAGCGGGAATTCTCTCTACCGACCCAACACTGCTTGCAAATGCTATAAAACAATTCGATGCAGTATGGTGTGGTACATTCTGTCAGAAATGCAAGCGAAAAGCATTTTGCGGTGACAGGATAGAATAAATTTCTATATTATGCTAATTGCACAAGGAACAAAGTTGTCAATATTTCACAATGTTTAAAAGGAAAATAGACAGATTATTTTGATATGAACGAATTTTTACTGACACTGCGTCCTGTTTTGTCGTTTTTTTATAGTACCTTTGCAGTCAAATTAAAAGAATTTTTTTATGTCAAAATTAGAAACCATCAAACGTTACCATTTAATAATTAATAAACTGCGTGTTTCCAAACAGGCAACTTTTTCAGAAATCTGTGATTATCTTCACCGTAAATCCGAAATTGACGGATTGAATTACCAGATTTCCATACGTACTTTTCAGCGAGACGTCTCCGAAATTGGCTCTATATATGGCATTTATATCAAGTACGATTTTTCGGGCAAATTTTACTTTATTGAGGAAGATTTTGAACCTGAAATCAACGACCGTATACTCGAAACCTTTGACCTGTATCATGCGTTGAAGATACAGGAAGATTTATCGCCGCATATCTATTTAGAAAAACGCCGTCCGCAGGGTACGGAACATTTTTACGGCTTGCTACATGCCATTAAAAACTGCCGACAAATCACGTTCAACTATCAAAAATATTACAAAGACTGTCCTGAAAATCGTACCGTATCGCCACTGGCGCTGAAAGAATTTAAAAATCGCTGGTATCTTTTTGCAAAAGCTGCTTATGACGGACAAATAAAATGTTATGCTTTAGACCGTCTATCGGAGTTGGAAATTCTCAAGACTTCTTTTACCGTCGATGAATATTTCGACGTAAACAAACATCTTAAATATTGTTTCGGCATTATAACGCCGAACGCCGAAAAAACCGATGAAGTGATTCTTTCATTTGATCCGTTTCAAGGAAAATACATCAAATCCTTGCCATTGCACGAGACACAGGAAATTATCAGGGACACAGAAGACGAACTTCGCATCCGTCTCTACCTTTATCTCACCCACGATTTTTTGATGGAGTTACTCTCTTATGGAAACACTGTTAAGGTGATTAAACCCAAACAATTAATAACGGAATTGAAGAGAATTTATACCGAAGCGCTGAAACAATATACCTGAGTTTGGGATAAGAACTCAGGTTTCTATTCTAAAAAATCAATAGATTAATTCGCATTAGGCGATACATTTCAATAGAAAACGAATCATGCACTCCTTGGATTGTCCGCAGGACATTCACGATGTATGTCCTGATGGACAAAATCGTTCATTTTCATGGTCTTCTATTGACATGCAAGCCGTAAACGGCTATTGCTTATCCCAAACTCAGGTTAGATATTAAAGCGGTGCAATCAGCAAAAGCTCTCTCTCCAATGAAAGTAACTGAATTGTGGATGCTTACTGAGGTTAAGCCGCTGCAATTATAAAAAGTTCTCTCTCCAATATCCCTAACTGTATAAATCCTTCCATTGTTATTCACTGTATCAGGAATTACAATATTCCCACTATAATAGTTATCGTCAAAAGTAACTTCCACCGTATCAGGAGAGGTGATTTTGTAATTAATGCTTTTCCCGTCAGCATTAACGGCTGAAAAATTGTAGTTT
>JAIRLY010000294.1 GCA_031259075.1 Dysgonamonadaceae bacterium
AGAATTAATATGCCTGTTGATTAAACCTCGTGTTTTTTTTAGGGTCTAATTTTACAAATAAATGGGAGGATGAAACTCTATTATTAACATTTTAAATTTTACAGTTATGAAAAAGTTAATGCTTATTTTAGGTTTAGGGTTGATGTTTGGAATGGTCAATATCAACAATGCAGAGGCTCAGATTCATGCGAGTGTCAATATAAATGTTCAGCCGGCGTGGGGGCCTTCGGGTTATGATTACGCCGAATTTTATTACATCCCCGAAATAAATGTCTATTATGATATAGTTCATCAGTTATTCTATTATTATCAGAGGGGACGTTGGATTTCCGCCTTATTTCTCCCGGTGATGTATAGTCATTATGATTTCTATTCTCTTTATAAGGTGGTACTTAATGGCGTCCATTATCCCTGGAAATATAATAACAGGCACCGGATAACATACAAGAGATATTGTTATAACTATGCACAGGTTCCGATTTTCTATATGAGAGAGCCTCGTTATCATCATGCGAGAAATAATTTCCACGGCTGGGTTGAACCGCGTTATATGCCAAGGGATAACGGACGTCCCCATAGCCATGATTTTTCAAAGAATACGCGGAACGGACGTATCGGTAGTGATTATCGTTCACCGGCTAATAATAACAAGAGAGAAGCTGTGAATGACCGGAGTAAAACCCCTGCCCGTAATAGTGCGACGGTAAATGGCCGGAGTACCGGAAATGACAGTCGGAGGAATCTGACCGACAATTCGCGCAGTAGTAGTGATACCCGTAGCAGGAATGTTTCTGCAGGTAATCGGAGTAAAAACAGTGACAACAGCAGGAGTTCTTCCGTCAGGAGCGCTACCCGGAGCAGTGAGAAAAAATCTTCCGGGTCTGATACTTCGAAGACGTCAGACCGTTCGGAAAGCAGCCGTTCAGCGAAAAAATAGTGAGATGATGAACAGATCTTCACAGGCGCCTCAGAAGGGCGCCTTTTTTACGTAATGAAGATGAGGCCGTTTCGACTCTCCGGTTCACCGGTTTTCGTGATTCAAACATATCTTTCTCCTATAAATTTCCCCGAACTTTTTTATGCGTTTGGGGGCGATTGGAAAATTAATGCTGACATTGCCTCGAATTTAATGTTATCTGCTGAAAAAGAAGTAGCGGTTGGATAAAACGGATAAGAGGCCGGTTATTTGAATAATAATAGTTTGCTAATATATTTTCCGACAATGTCGAACTCTATATTTACAGTTGTTCCTTTGTTTATCCGGTTGAAATTCGTATATTCGAACGTATAGGGGATAATAGCTACGTCAAAGCTGTTTTCCTGTGAATTACAGACGGTAAGGCTTACCCCGTTTACACAAACGGAGCCTTTTTCTACAGTTAGATATCCTTGTTGCGCCATCTCTTTATCGAATTTGTATTCAAATGAAAAATAGCGGCTACCGTCTGCTTCTCTTATCTCCTTGCAGATTGCGGTTTGATCGACGTGCCCTTGTACGATATGTCCGTCAAGACGTCCGTTCATCAACATACTCCGTTCCAAATTGACTTTATCCCCGACGTTGAGCAGCCCTAAATTAGAGCGTTCCAGCGTTTCCTGAATGGCTGTTACGGTGTATGAATCATCGGTCATGCCGACTACGGTAAGACACACGCCATTGTGTGCAATGCTCTGGTCTATTTTAAGTTCGTTGATGAACGAACATTCCAATGTAAAGTGTACATTTCCTTTGTCATGTTCTATCGCCTTTACAACGGCGGCTTCTTCTATTATTCCTGAAAACATAATTGTCTATTATTAGCGAGTTAATATTTCACAACAAATTTACGGATTTCTGTTCAGAAAGAAAAATAATCATTTGATTTAATGCTTCGTTATATTATTTTGCAAAAAAGAGACATACCCATCTTTCCCCTGTAAAAAAACAGTTTTTTCATTTCATGTGCTTGGAAAACACAAGTTTTTCATGTACTTTTGTCAGCTAATGGTTTGGAACCGGGATGTTTCACTAAAAAATGCGAAAAAGAGATGAAAAAGTTAGTCTGTTTTATGACAATGACCTGGATATTTTTGTCGTTGTTTACATTTTGTTCGAAAGATAAGGAAGAGGAACCCGTTCCTGTTCCGACGAATCTAAAGGTCGAGGGATCGCCTGTATCTGTAGAGGCGGCGGCGTCAACAGCATCATTTACCGTATTGTCAAATAAAGACTGGACTGCGGAAGCGGTAGTTACCTGGCTGACTTTTTCTCCCTCTTCCGGAAAGGCAGACACGAATCTGAGTGTTGAAATTACCATATCGGCCAATACCGAGACGACTTCACGCAGCACGGTAATTACTATTAAAGCCGGCGATAAAACGGAAGAGGTGAAGATCGAGCAAAAAGGAAAAGTGATTATACCCGGAATCGAAATTGCTGATCCGGCATTCAAACGATATTTATTGGAGAACTTTGACGCCGATGAAGACGGCGAAATTTCAACGGAAGAAGCAGAAACAGTATCTAAAATAGATTGTTCCGGTAAAGAAATTGAATCATTAGGCGGAATTGAATATTTTGTGAATCTGGATACTTTGATATGCCATTCTAATGCGTTAATAAAAATAGATTTGGACAAAAATCCGCTTCTTTCTTTACTAAACTGCAGTAATAATCAGATAGATTCTCTGGGAGTTTCCGAAAACACCCAATTGAAAAGTTTAGATTGCAGTTCCAATAAATTAACGGAAGTTGATCTGGTTAAAAATGTGAATCTCATCCATTTGAATTGTAATTCCAATCGGGTTGCCGGTATTGATATCAGCAAGAATGTTTCTTTGGTGACCTTACACTGTTCCGGTAACGGGCTTACCGCTTTAGATGTAAGTAATAATACGGAACTGACAACATTAATCTGTTCAGGGAATCAGTTAGCAACACTGGATGTGAGTAAGAACACGGCGCTTGAAACGCTGGACTGTACAAAAAATGAAACGCTGGGAAAAGTCTTCCTGGCGAAAGATCAGACGATCCCCAACTTATCCTATGATGAAGAAACGACAGTTATCGAATATCCGGTTTCGGAAAAAAAGAAGGTGAACATCCCGGATGAAAATTTCAAGGCATATATGGTTGCCGGTTTCGATACCGATAAAGATGGGGAAATATCGGAAGAAGAGGCTTTGGAGATAAAAGAAATAAGATGTAATCAGAGAGAAATTTCTTCATTGGAAGGTATTGCTTCCTGTGTGAATCTGGAAACACTGGTTTGCAACAAAAACAAACTGTCTTCTGTCGATATAAGTGAGAATGTGCAACTTAAAGATTTTAATTGTTCCGAAAATGAATTGGGGAGTCTGGATGTGAGTAAGAATATTGCATTAACGAAACTTTATTGTTACTCCTGTAATCTATCCCTGTTAGATGTAAAGTCAAATACCGCTTTAATAGAAATGAATTGTCACGATAATAACCTGAAAATGCTGGATGTTTCAGCCATTACTTCGTTGCAAAAGCTTTATTGCCAGAAAAATGAACTCACGGCATTGGATTTGCATAAAAATTTAGCGGTTAATACCTTGAATGTCCGAAACAATTCTACTCTTAAATCTGTCTATCTGGAAAAAAATCAGGTGATCACCAACTTATATATGGATACTCCCCCGACGTCTTTGGTATATCTTAATTATATCAGCGGAATTAAAGATAATGTGTTCATGGAATATCTTATTCGTACTTTTGACAGCGACGGGGACGGGAAAATATCAGAAGCGGAATCCATAGAAATAATAGCAATCGATTGTTCGGAACTGAATATTTCCTCACTGGAAGGGATCGCACAGTTTACGAATCTGACTTCGCTGATTTGCTCCGGCAATAACCTGACAAGCATTGATATAAGCTCCAATCCTGCCCTTGTTACGTTTGTTTGTGACGGTAATGATTTAGAAAGGCTGAACGTATCGGCTAACAGAGCCTTAGTGACATTGAGTTGCAGCGGCAACCGTCTTACATCCCTGAATGTCGCTTCCAATAAGGAGTTAAAGACTTTGATATGTAATGATAATAAATTATTGTCACTGACTGTAACCGATAATACAAAACTGGAAACCTTGTTATGTCAGGATAATTTCATTACGCGTACGATGGACTTAAGTAAGAATCTGTCACTTAGCATGATGAACTGTATGAACAACCGGCAACTTACCCGTTTGTACCTTAAAGCCGGTCAGGAAATAGAAACTTTATTAAAGGATGATGACGTTACGGATATTAAATATCTTGGAGAAGGGGAGCTAAGTATAGATATTCCGGACGAGAATTTCAGGAATTATTTAGTAGAGAATTTTGATAAAAACGAGGATGGTGAAATTTCAAGAGAAGAAGCTCTGTTGATCAAAACGATAAATTGTTCGAATAAGGACATTCACTCATTATCCGGTATTGAATATCTTGTAAACCTTCAGAGTTTAAACTGTCTGGGCAATAACCTGACCTCACTCTCATTGTCGGCTAATACGGCTTTGAGGACGCTGGATTGTTCCGACAACCAATTGTCTTCGATCGATATAAATAGTTGTACGGAACTCCGGCAATTCTATTGTGAGAATAATAATTTGACGTCCCTGAATGTGATGCGGAATACAAAACTGATCAATGTAGCTTGTTATAATAATCGTTTGGATCATCTGAATATACGCAGAAATCCTGATATGGAAACGTTGGTGTGTTATGATAATAATCCTGGATTTACCGTTTATATGGCCTCAAGTCAAACTTCTGTCAGCGTAAGCGCCGGCGCTATAAAAGATTACTCCGACGTTGCCGGGGTAACGATTGAGGATGCGCTTTTTGAAGATTACCTGATCGCTAATTTTGATAAAAACGGAGATGGCAGCATTGATGTTACTGAGCAGTCTGCCATAACGGATATCGCCTGTCGTGATTTGAATATATCTTCACTGAAAGGTATTAACGCTTTTACCAATTTGTTGACGCTGGACTGTTCCGGGAATAATTTAACCTCATTGGAGTTGAGTGGCGCTAAGATCACGATTATATATTGTAGCGACAATAAACTAAAAACAATCAATGTATCGGGCTGTACTGCATTGGAATGGCTTTATTGTCCGCAAAATGAATTGAGGGAATTAGACTTAACTTCTAATCTGTCTCTGACGGTATTAGATTGTGCGGAGAATGGATCTTTGGAGAAAGTTTATTTGAAAGATGGCGTACATAATATTGGTATGATCAGAAAAGATACGCATACGGTAGTCGAGTTTAAGTAATTGATCTCTACGTCTGAAAGTAATATTTGAAGTTATTTGAACTGTTTTTTATGCTTTTTCTTTAAAAAAAACTTTTTTTATTGCATAAGTTTGGGAAATATAAATTTTATCGAACATTTTTATGCGTTTGTGTGTAATCTGAAAAATTTAATGCTAACTTTGTAGCCAATCAATTCGCTGGAAAACAAAATAAACATGTTCATCACGAACGGGACATATCAGGTTGCAAAACCATTCTCCCCTGCAAGCGTTGTTAGAGGGTGGGAGCGAACGCGCCGCCGTTTCGTAAACTGTGCCGAACAGCCGGAACTTCCCCACCGCGTTAATAATTGTTAACGCGGTGGGGGCGGGGTAAATCCATATAAATCAACTACTTATAAAAATACATTCCGTTTCATTCCCGCGCGGAAGCCTATCTCTTTAGCGGCTCCTTGCATACGAGTTAGTACATGCTATCCGGAAAGAACTGAAAAAGAAAGGCATCCGTTACGACTGGCGACACCTTCGCAACATCATGTCTTCGCATACGATAATTACCACCCGCATGAAACTCGAAAACAAAGACTCTCTGATCATCCGCCAACCTTCGCGTGCCAATCAACACGCTGCACAAATATATAATGCCCTTCAATTTAAACAGTCGAGCCCCGGCATGAGGAAAAAATCCGTAGTCCCCCATTAGTAATATACCACTGTTGCATACCCCTTATTACAAGATAATTACGTTTATTGACCGGCCAAGTTGGGTTAAATCCAACTGTCGCATCTTCGTACGGATGAGACCTCTTCCTGAAAGAACGCAACAGCGAAATCATCTTTGCCAAACAGTATGACGAGAATCAAAATCACTGGAAATATGATTTCTTCAACGCTGACCGTGGAAAAGAGTCTCTAATCTAACCGGGCGTATAAAGGGTCTTTATCTATATCGGGGCAGTAACTCTTGCAGGGGCAGATCTTGTGGTTGCCCCATCATACCGGAATGAATAAAAAGCGGTATAACATGTAAATCCTGAAATACGGCAAGGATTTTTATGGGCTTTGTCGTTCCCGGCGTCTTTCCGATGTGACTCTACGGTATAAATTACGCGAGCGAATCACAGAGAAAATACAGCGCATCATACGGGAGATATAATATGTTTGCCTGTTTCAGGTGATTACTGATAACCAACACATTTCAATCATCTTGTATAGAAATGAATATATCCGCAAGTATCTATTTGTAGAACATTGTATAATCTCCTTTTCTGCATTTGTATACTTTCATATAGCTATCAAAATTAAAAAGCAGATTATTTTTGCATCATCAAAATTTGATTAAAATAAAAGGGTGTATGGCCTGTGAAGGTCGATTTTGAAAAGCAGTGGAAAGCATTATTAACAACATACAAAGACATTTTTTATATTGTATTCATTTTACAATTCATTACATAAATCCAAAACTTTCCACTTGCTTTTCTTTTTCCAATAAACTCCGGAATTTTGGTTCTATCCACTATTATTCATTAAGTGAAATCTGAATGCTTACGCCATAATTGGAATTAGACGTTGGGAAAG
>JAIRLY010000304.1 GCA_031259075.1 Dysgonamonadaceae bacterium
GTACCTTTGCCAAAATTTGACAAGGCAATAATTCATTTGCTAAATCAAATTCAATAAACTGAGTTAGAAATTTTAAAAGTAATGGTATGATGTTCGGAAATAAGATTAAACAGTTACGCGAAGAATTGCAGTTACCACAAAGAGTGGTGGCTTCGGCGTTGGAACTTGACACGCCTATGTACAGCCGCATTGAACTTGGAAGAAGAATAGCCAAGCGGCAGCAAATACCCATTATCGCCAATGTATTGAAAACTAACGAAACCGAACTTGCAGCCTTTTGGCTTGCGGATAAAATTGTTGTAGCCATTGGCGAAGAAAAGGAGTTGGCAGGGAAAGCATTAAATATTGTAAAACAGAGTAGTAGTAACGACAAATAATAGAATATATGTTCAATATTTTTAAACAAGACGTAAAAGTTGGGGATAAGGTTAAACTATCCCTTACAACAACAGGCAAAGAACCGGAAGGTACGGTTCTTAAAATCGGTGATAACTTTGTTTTATTGGAATCTGACGATAAAACAAGGAGCCGCTATTTTGATAAATTGATTGGAGGATGGGAAGTGATTACGGTTGCTCCCGAAATTCAACATACACCCAATACCAATATTACACCACCGATTGAGAAAAAAGAAGAAAAGAAAGTATTCAAACAGATAGAAAAAAATATTACTGACTTGCTTAAACAAGGCGAATTTGAAACCGCTCTTTTGCAAATGGACAATAGGTTAAAAAACAGCAGTTTAGACAATAAGTATAAGAGCAGTTTATTACTTAAAAAAGCCCAGACCTATTCTTCGTTAAATAATCCAACAAAATCAGAAGAGGCATACCAAGAACTTATTGCTTTCAATGAGAAAACCGGTTCGCCACACAATAATTTAAGCCATTTATATACAGAATTAGCACGTTTACAAGCATTGAATCCTGAAAAGCAATCGCTCGCTCTTGAATCTGTCAAAAAGGCACTGAAATATAACCCTAACAACAATTATGCAAATACTTTGTTGGCACAATTTCAAGGCAAAACTTATTCTCCGAAAGTTGAAGATAATCAGGGTTATGACAGCAATCTAATAGTTGATGCAGAAGACGATTCTACAACTATAAGTAAAATGATTGACATTGATGTGAGAGAACATAAATTTACAAATCCCGAAATATTAAAAAATGCAGAAAAACCAACTGCGTTTATAGCAAAGGAAATTTTCAATATTGCAAAAAAAACTCGTGATATTGATTTATCAGAAAGATACCCGCTTTATCTTGAAGCAGCAAAAGCATTCAGTGAATTAAATGTAGGTAGTTACGATTTGCAAGATTATTTAGAATCAGTTGCTTATTATGCTATGCTAAAAGGCAATTCGTTATTTATAAATTTCCGCAACAACGTACAAAACAATTTGATTGATATTAAGGAATTAACAAGGTTGAAAGATAGTGCTTGCAGTTACTATATGGAATCGTTGAATTTGCTGTCAAACATTGAACCAAAGTTACTGCTTACAATACTTGCTCGATATCTTCAATTGCATATTATTCTACACAAAATCATTACCAATTCGCCCGTTAATTTTAGAGGTCAATTTAAAGATATCTTTTTTGACTGTGTCAGAAATAAAGATAAAGAACTTGCAAAAATTGCAATTCAAACAATTATCAGTATAGGAGCCGCAAGTATTACCGCTTGGAACGAATTATATCAATTAAAAGGAGGAACAAGTGGACTTTTTGATGAGGCAAACAGAAATACAGTTTATGGGTTATTAAATGATATAGTTGGAGGAGTTAATTTTGATTATAAACAAAAACCAAATGAGTTTTTGAAAAATGTTTTTTCTCGGAGAAAAGAAACAGAGAAAGAGTTTGAAGAATCCATTTTACAAGTATATAAAATTGTAGTTGAACCTCATAACTTGACCGAATTATCAGAAAAGTGGAGTTCTCTAACTAAATACTTTAAATTACTATCTACTACAGATATAGAAACAAAGGAAAAAGTCGATGAAATTCTCTCTATATTAAAACCTTATCTTAACAGAAATCAAACCGAAAGAATGAATCTGTTAATTCAAGCAGAGAGAATTATAGAAACACAATTGAAATTTATTGTCAATAACACAACTTTTTATGGCAGAACATTTTTCTTCCCACTGTTAAATAAGTGGAGAAAAGAAATAGATGCTTTGCTTGGCGAGAAAATTGCTCAATCTTATCCGTTATTAGAAGTGATTATTGACCCTCCCTATTTTGTTGAAACAAACGGCGAAAAAGTTGTGAATGTTATTATAAAAAATATTGGCGAAACAACGGCTGAAGGTTATGAGCTCAATATTGTTGTTGCCGAATCAACAGAATACGAAGACACTAAACAAGAGTATTCACTTTCAACTGAAGAAGAAATTCCTGCGGGAGAACAGATAAGTACAAATTTTGTTGTGCCGATTGAACTTCTAAAAGATTCAAAAGCCGTTGAAGTAGAAATTGACGCAACTGCAATTTATCAGAAAAAGAAAATTGAAGTAAAGAATTTTCAATTTACTATTGAGGAAGAACCTATAAAAGAAAAAAGTTTGACGCACGATGATATAATTTGGAATGAAGGACAAATACCTGAAAAACACTTATTTATCGGAAGGCAGCAAATTGTAAATGATTTAGCCCAACATTATGAATCTGTTGAAAGACATAAACCATACATTTTGTATGGTTTAACAAGGACTGGTAAGAGCTCAATATTAAAATACTTGAAAGAAAACCTGCAAGGAGATACCTTTAACATAAAAGGAAAAGAGTTTAGATTATTGCCATTTAGTTGGGATTTGTCTCAAGGAGCAAGTTTTAAGAAAGCGTCTGACTTTTGGGAATATGCTTTATACCTGCAAGTTTATGAAGAACTTGATGAATTTGCCAAACAGTATAATTTAGATTTCTCTGATTTATCATTTAGCCAAAGTCCAAGGGCAAAAGATTTTCCTATTCTTTTGAACTATTTTAAGACCAAAAGCATATATCCTTTCTTTTTGATTGATGAATTTTCTTTCATTAAAACATTGATGGATGGTGATATTGTAAATTCTGCTTTTCTACACACACTTCGGCAATATTCGTTAGATGGATTAGCAAGTTTTATTTACGCAGGAACTTATGACATTAAGCAATTAATCTCCGACCCTAAGTATGGAATAACAGGACAACTTGTAAATGCTATTGAAGAGCAAATCAATGAAATCGCCGATAAGTATGCTGTTGATTTAATTGAAGCAATGAAAAATAAACTGATATTTACACCCGAAGCCGTATCGCATATTCAAATATTGTCTGGAAACATTCCTTATTTCATTCAAATGATTTGTAAACACTGTGGTTATTATGCTTCGGAAAACAACAGGCAATATATTGGTTATCCTGAATTGGAAAAGGTAATACGAATTTTAACAGGAAGAGATGAACCCAATGCCCATTCGCTTGTAAAAAATCTGCCTGAAAATGTTTTTCAAAACAATCAATTCAGCCCTGCCGACCCAAAAGAAGTAAATGTGCTAATCTCAAGTATTGTACATTTCAATCGTGATAAAATCAATAATCCGAGAGGCGTTGGCTTTGACGAATTGCAAAGATTGTGGGCGGATAAAGGTGTTGATGCGTTCCGTCCAAAATTGGCGGAAGCAATCAAATTACTAATTGACAAAAAAATACTCATTCAAGAAGAAGATGAAGGAATGCCTGTTTATAAATTTGCAGTAGATTTGTTCCGTCGTTGGTGGGCAGTACACCATTCAGATATTGATTTAGAAATAACAACAATAATTTAACAGACATGGTAGCATTCGCACAAATAGAAATAACAGACCCCGAAAAACTATTCGGGCGAAAAGAGTTGATAACCAAACTCGTTGTGCTTGCAAACAGACACGACAATGTGGCTATTATTGGAACAAGACGTTTTGGTAAAACCTGCCTTTTGAAATGTATGGAAACAAAACTACGGCAAGACGAAAATTCAAAATCATACCCAATTTATTTTGATTTCAAAGAAGTTGGCTCAATAATAAAAGGCACAGACGAGGTTTACAAATATATGATTTCAATAATAGTTTCTCGACTATGTAACGATAAACATTTTACAGAGGAAGAAACGATAAGAAAAATTACGATTAAACCAGAAAGTGATTGGGAAGATGTTTACGAACAGATAAAAGATGTTAGTGCTGTAAAAATTCAAGGGCTATTTGAAAAAATAATCAAATTTTTCTCTGAACTATTAGACAAAACTATTTTGTTACTGATTGACGAGTACGAATATTTATTCAAATATTCTTTTGATTCGCCTACAGGGTTTATGCGGATGAGAACCTTAAGTACACAATCTTTAGAAAGAGGGTTACGACCATTTTCATTTTGGATTGCAGGTGCGGTTTCTTGGGATTATCTTTGCACTTTAACAGGCTCGGGTGAATTGAATGTAATAACCACAACAGAAACTATAACTCCACTCACCAAAGAAGATTTTTCTTTGATGTGGCAATCGGAATTAGAACCAATTGAAGATACATTGTTAAAAACAAAAATCGCTGAAAATCTTGAATTTGCGTATATGAAGTCAGGAGGAGTTCCCTTTTATGGAAAACATATTGGCAATTATATTATCAAGGAAAATAAACAACCTGATTTCTCAATTTTAAAAAGTTATTTCAATGAAGTCGATACTTCATTGATTTTAGAAGAAAAGAAGATACTGAATAATTTAGCCAAACTGCCAAAAAACATAAAAGATTCGAAGCAGATTATTAATCTGTTAAACAGAGGGATAATTTATCAAAACAATAATAAAAGTTATGAAGTAAGCATTGGCTTTTACAAAGATTATCTCATTGCCACAACGAAAGACGAAGAACAAATGCAGTCTATTTTGCTTGAATCTCATAAACTGACTAAAACAATCACAGATTTAATCGAAACAATCAATAATACGCTTTCAAATAAGAGGAAACCTTTAATGTTTGAACTTGTTAATGATAGTTCTTCGTTAGAAAATGATTTAAGAACAGAATGCCATACTAAAGAACAATTTGCAGATTTTGCAAGTTCATTGTATAAAACTTACTTTGAGAGAACAAAACAGAATAATAAAAAAGGAGAGCGATTACCCAAAGGAGATCATGGAAAGTCAAAGTATGTATATTCAGAATTTGCAAAATGCGTTGATACATTTCGACATACTTTTGGCGGTGGACATTTAACGCAGAATTTCACAACCACAAACGGACAAATTTCAAAAGCAGACGCATTGGAAATACTTGTAGGCAGTAAGAATGAACCACATACTGCCGAAGATTTTAGTAAATTGCAGATAGCATTGTTGAAAAAATTTGAATGCGAATTGAATAAGATATTAGGCGAAGTTAGAAAAACACGATAAATTAAGATTATGCAAATAGACCCTACAAATAAAGAATTTTCGCAAGCGGTTGATATTGTTCTAAATCAACGAAAATCGTTGTTTCTTACGGGCCGGGCAGGTTCAGGAAAAACCTATTTTCTGAAATACATAAAAGAACAATGCAAAGAGCAGAAACGAAATGTTGCCGTTGTTGCACCCACAGGAATTGCAGCATTGAACGCTGTCGGACAGACCATTCACTCGTTTTTCCAAGTGCCAATCAGTATTTTTCCGCCCGATGATAAACGGCTTCGCACAAAAGTTCCAAGCAGCGACAGCGATAAAATTTCGATTTACAACATTTTTACATATCGCGAAACACGCAAAAATATCATCAAAAATCTTGATTTATTGATAATTGATGAGGTGTCTATGCTCCGTTGTGATTTATTTGACCTAATCGACAAACTGCTGAAAGTATTCAGAGGCAATGAAAGAGGATTAGGAAATGAGCCTTTTGGCGGAGTGCAAGTGGTTTTGATTGGCGACCCTTTCCAACTTCCACCTGTTACGACTGCTAACGATTGGGATATTCTTTGCAACAGTTACGACTGTCCTTGGTTTTTCTCTGCAAAAGCATTTGACTGTATTACTGAATTGATAGAATTGCAGAAAATTTACCGTCAAACCGACCCGAAATTCATTGACATTCTTAATAAAGTGAGAGATAACTCGGTTGAATTTAACGATTTACAAAAACTCAATGAAAGATATAATCCGATATTCAAGAACAGCGACAAGAAAAAACGTTATATGAATATTACTACTCACAACAATGCTGCCGATAGAGTGAATGAAAGTGAGTTGGAAAAACTGCGGACACCATTACATACATTTTCGGGCAGAGTTCAGGGCGTTTTTCCACAAAATAACTTGCCAGCACCATTATATTTATCATTGAAAGAGGGGGCGCAGGTAATGTTAGTGAAAAACGACACAAATCACAAATATGTGAATGGTTCTCTTGGCGAAATTGTTAAAATAGAAGATGGCGAAATCACTGTAAAACTCAATAATGATTTGGAGTTTGAATTAGAAAAAGAACTATGGACAAATATTGAATATATTTGGAATGTAAGCACAAAGAAAATCGAAGAAAATATTATCGGCAAATTCATTCAATTTCCGTTGAAACTTGCGTGGTGCATTACAGTTCACAAAAGTCAGGGCTTGACTTTCGACTATGTGATTGCCGATTTGTCGGCGGCTTTTGCTACTGGACAAGTTTATGTTGCATTAAGCCGTTGCACTTCGTTGGAAGGACTTGTTTTGAAAACAAAAATTCCTGCAGACGCAATAAAAACCGATATGCAAGTGTTAGATTTTTACGAAAAAATTAAAAATAGAAAATAAAGATGAAACGCAATTTATCAAATATATATAGAATTATCGACCGCTGTTTAAGCGACCGTAGCGGATATTCTGTAAAAGATATTCAGATTGTTCTCAAGAATGAAAGTGTTGAGGCAACATCTAAACAAATCATTACAGAAATCAATTTTTTGAAAAAAGAATTTGAAGCGCCGATAGAGCAATTATTCGGTACAAAACCTGCTTTATATCGTTACGAAGATAAAAATTATTCGGTTTTTAATTATGTTTTGACGAAAAAAGAAAAAAAACAGTTGATAGACACTGCCGAAATGTTGGCAAAATACAAAAACAATCCAAACTACCTTTGGGCGGAAGAAGTAATTGAAAAAATCAATTCCAATCTTCATTTGCAGGAAGAATATGCTCGTCCGATTGTTGGCTTTGCCGAAAATAAATTTTTGCAAGGTAAAGAGTATTTTATGCCACTTTTCAACGCAATAAAAAGTAAAAATGTTCTTAAAGTCAATTATCACCCATTTTATCCAGATAAAGATATTGAATATATCATTCACCCTTATTTTTTGAAGCAATATAACGAGCGTTGGTTTCTTTTTGGGTGGAACAATGAAGAAAACAAACTTCAAAATCTCGCATTAGACCGCATTACAAACATAAAAAAAACTGAAATTGATTATCAAGATACTGGAATTGATTTTGAAAATGAATATTTTGGAAATATTATTGGTGTAACACTATTAACAGATGAAAAAGCAGTTGATATTATCTTGAAAGTCAGGAAAAATCGTTGGGGTTATCTGCGTACAAAGCCCTTACACGCCTCACAAAAATTAGTGGAAGAACCGAATAAAAAAGATAATTTTGTAACGATTAAAATTCACGTTATACCAAATCTTGAATTATACTCAAATCTATTATTTTATGGCAAAGATATAGAGGTTGTTAAACCTTTGAAAGTAAAAAATAAAATAATATCAATCATTGAAGAAATGAAAAAAAATTACAATTAATAATATTATAATTATTGTAATCAATATATTTGTGTGTAAAATCCGGATCCGGGATTATTAAAACAGCCTGTTAATCTGTCGTTACCGGACATCTCGACCTTCTGAGCAGAGACGCTCAGTCAATACGACAGCCGGCGCCCATACCTCCCGAACGGATGTGTCGGAATATCCTGTCGGCACGCCCGTACTCCGGCGAAATGTATCACCGCCGTACCGCCGACGGACGCGAAAACGTGTGGGGCGAATATCAATGGACGCCCGTATGCGGATTCCCGAAAGATTCTCCCGCCCTCGGCGAACAAATCCCGAAAGGATTGATACAATTCTCCGAAAAAGCGAAGGATTGAAATCGTTGATGAAAGTCACGTTTGAACAGTACAGCATACACTTGTAAACATTCGTAATAGAATAAATTACACAAGGAAAATTAAAGATGTTTCGCGATAACGAAAACTGACTGTTATATCAAAAATAGTCGTAACTTTGCAAAGCGAAATTTCACATTGGAATTAGATATATGACGTTGAATTTTATAGACTTATTTGCCGGTGCAGGAGGCTTGTCCGAGGGCTTTATTCGGGCAGGATATATGCCTTTGGCGCATATCGAAATGGATAAATATGCCTGTTACACGCTTAAAACTCGCGCTGCTTTTCATTGGTTGAAAAAAATAAAAAATAATATGATATGTTAGGAAAAATTGAAAAAATAGAATTGCGTGATATTTGGAAACACGAAGTGTCTGATTTTACAAATTGGCTCGCTGAACGTGATAATTTTCAACTGTTAGCCGAAGAAATAGGGCTTGATATGCAAGTCCTAAAAACAGAGGCAAATGTTGGTAATTTTTCTGCTGATATTTTGGCGGAAGAAATTGATACAGAGAAGAAAATCATTATTGAAAACCAACTTGAAGAAACAGACCATAAACATTTGGGGCAAATTATTACTTATGCGTCAGGTTTAGAAGCAAAATATATAATTTGGATTTTCAAAGAAATGCGAGAAGAACACCGCAAAGCCATTGATTGGCTGAACGAAATAACGGATGATGATTTGAGTATTTTTGCAATAAGAATGGAGCTTTGGAAAATTGGAGATTCATTGCCGGCGCCTAAATTCAATGTTATTTGTTCTCCAAACGATTGGGCAAAAGCGATAAAGAAAAATTCAAATTTACAAAATTTAACGGATACGGATTTGTATAGAATCGAATTTTATCAAGGTTTTATTGATTATTCGGCAAAACAAAAAACAGTATTAAAGATATCACAAAAAGCGAGCAATAAACCTTGGTATGCAATTCGGATTGGTAATTCTCAAATAAAAATAAATTTGACTATTTCCGTACAGCAAAATTTTATTAGAACAGAATTGTATATCAATAATAATAAAGAACTGTATAATAGATTATTTGAGAACAAAACTCAAATTGAAACAACTTTTGGAAATACTTTGGATTGGCGAGAAGATTTACAAGAAGAAGCAAAAGCGTCAAGAATACAATTTGTAAAAGAAGGTATTGATATAAAACGAAAAGAAAATCACTTGGAAGCATATAAATGGTTATTAGAAAATAGTGAAAAATTATACGAAGCGGTGAAAAATTATATAAAATAACCTGAAAACAAAGAATATGAAGCCGTATATTTTAACTCGCTCAACATTCCCTGAAGAAAAAGCAATGATTGCAAGGGATTTAAAACTAAAAACCGATGCTCACAAATATCCGTTTCGTCTTTACGATGGTGATGGTGAACTTTATTATGAGGGTTTAAGTATTGAAAACAATTCTTTTGAGCCGTTGGATGCAGAATAGCCCAATTCGGGCGTTACAGAGATTCATTATTTTAATAACGGAAAATGGGAGCAGTTATAAATGAATTATTACTACCAAGATACAATAAGCGACTTTCTCCAGAAAAGTACCAATGGGATAATCGGCTCAATCACTCGTTCCAATGAGTTTGATGTAACTTTTCTGCAAAACAAATCGTGGGAACAGCAAATTCCTATTCTGAAAAACGCCTTGCAGAGTTTTGAAGGCGAGATATTTTTTGAGTTTTCAATCCCAAGAATGGGTAAGAGAGTTGATACGCTTATTGTTATCAAAAATGTAGTATTTGTTGTAGAGTTCAAAGTTGGCGAAAGTCATTTTTTGAATCATAATATTGAGCAGGTTTGGGATTACGCCTTGGATTTGAAAAATTTCCATAAGACGAGCCATAATGTTGTATTAGTGCCTGTTCTGATTGCTACTGAAGCACGAAACTCATTTGCGGACATTCGTCTGACTTCACACGACGACAATTTGACTTTGCCTGTGAGAATTGGCAGTAATTCATTAAAGGAGGTTATCAACAGTGCTTTATTATTCTTTTCTGACGAGCCAACAATAAACATAACTGACTATATAAACGGCGGTTATATGCCAACGCCAACTATTATTGAAGCCGCTGTTTCACTCTACACTACACATAGCGTTAAAAATATAACTCGTAGCGACGCAGGTGCAAAGAATTTGACACTGACGACGAGCAAAATATCTGAAATAATCGAGACCGCAAAGAACGAAAACAAGAAAATCATTTGTTTTGTTACCGGTGTTCCGGGTGCGGGCAAAACGCTTGTCGGATTGAATGTTGCTACTTCACACCTCGATAACGAAAACGGAAACGCAAGCGTTTACTTATCAGGCAACAAACCATTAGTAGACATTTTACAGGAAGCGTTGGCAAGAGATAAAGTTCAGAGAGAACGTGAAAAAGGCAACAGAATAACAAAAAAGATTGCACAACAGGCAGTTAAAGCATTTATCCAAATCATACACCATTACAGAGACGAATATTTGAAAAACCCTGAAGCACCGTATGACCACGTTGCAATTTTTGACGAAGCGCAGCGAGCGTGGAATAAAGAACAGACAATCAAGTTTATGAAACAGAAAAAGGGCATTGCAGATTTTGATTATTCAGAGCCGGAGTTCCTGATTTCGTGTTTGGACAGACACGAAGATTGGGCTGTAATCATTTGTCTGGTTGGTGGCGGACAGGAAATTAACACGGGCGAAGCCGGTATTGCAGAATGGTTAGACGTTATGGACAAAACTTTCCCTGATTGGCAGGTTTATATTTCGCCAAATCTGACTGATTCTGAATATGCAGCAATGAGCGCAATTCAGGTTTTGCAAAATAATGGCAGAGTAAGTTTTGACGACAATTTACATTTGTCTGTTTCAATGCGTTCTTTCAGAGCCGAAAAGTTATCCTCATTTGTCAAAAATATTTTGGACATTGAAATAGAAAAAGCCAAAGCGGACTTTTTGCAAATAGCAGAAAAATATCCAATAGTATTAACCCGCGATATTGTCAAAGCAAAGCAATGGCTAAAAGAAAAGGCACG
>JAIRLY010000309.1 GCA_031259075.1 Dysgonamonadaceae bacterium
TTGGCGTTGCATCCGCGCTGGTTTTGGTTTACGGCACGTTTTACCTCAATGGTAAATACGGCGAACACGGGCTAATGAAAGCACAGGCGAGGCGCAACCATCCGCGGTATGTTATCAACCGCCGGAACATTCCCCGATTATTCACCCTGAAAAGAAGAGAATTATGAGGAATGTAATGAAAGCGGCAACGCTCGAAAGCAAATTTCCACTGCTCACGGTAGAGAACGGCTGTATTGTCAGCAAGGACGCGGACATAACGGTGGCTTTCCGGGTGTTTACTGTAACTTCCAATTTGCTTTTACATTATATTCCAAAAGACCTTTTTTGGTATTTCTGCGGCGAATAGTATGGATGCATACATTCATATATCCGATTTGTTTCATAATTTCGGCAATGATTTCCTGCGTTTCAACGAAATATCCGTAAAACGAAGAGTTGCCGACAATGTAATTCACTTTTGCGTCGGGTTTTAATAAAATGCTCATATTAAGCAAGTGTGAGTGGATATTGTCAAAATACTTGTGAACATATCTGCTCATCACTTCGGCATTCTTATCTTCACATTTACCGATTTTCTCGCAAATTTCATAAAGACGGCCCGGCAGATTATTATTTAACGGAGTCCAATTCTTCAAGTTGCTTGTAGCAACACCCCACGTTCCTCCAATGGCTTCCCAATCTAGTGCGCCTGCATCGCTTCCGTTTTTCAGGAATTTGACCCAATACATATAAGGACGCAGTTCGCGGATATAACTTATTCTATTGGGATAAGGCGGCGAAGTAATAAGTGCGTCAAAGCGGTTTGTTTCATTTGTCGGCAATGTTTTTGAGTCGGTATAAACGACTTGCGCGTTGCCCGACAATTGCGTTTTCGCGGAAATAATTATGTTCGTAAAAATGGTTTGAAACAGCAATTTTATTTGAGTAAGCCCGTATTGAACGGTATCTTCCCTGAACGACATGGAAATGTGATTGAACGCCGCCGATGAAGTTTCAATAATCAATCGCGAAAAAGCCACCCACACGAGATTATGATAATGATTTCCGTTTGGTTCGCCAAAAGTTTCAACAAGCTGGTTGCGAATACTTGCCAAAGCTGCCAGCGTATCGTTGTGCCACCAACGCTTGATATTGTGAATGGGCGGTATCCAATGCCCGTCGGAAACGGTAACGACTTCAAGACATTCGGCAAATTGTTTTCGCAAAGCGTCCAATTCCCTTACGGAATAATTGTTACACTTGATATTTCCCAACCAAATAAGAAAGGGATTGATTTCGTACGAAACGGAAGAAAAGCCCAATTCGGAAGCGACTAATCCCGTGGTTGCCGTCCCCGAAAACGGGTCGAGAATCATATCACCCTTTTTGCAGTCTTTCCTTATGATTTCGTGCACCAGTTTGACGGAATAGGCAGGCGTGAGGCGCAGCCAGCCGTGCCGTCCCAAACGGGTATTGTACTTGAACGTGTAATCCGTTCTTCTCGCTACGTCAATGTCTTCTATGTCGAACGGTATTACAGTTTGCATCTAACAGCGTTTTAAGAACGGAATGAATTTCAAATTTGAATATCTCGGAATTGCTTTTGAAAAAGGCGGCAATGTCGTAGCTTAATATCGTTTTACAGAAAGCGAAAAGCGAGGTTTGCGGATTGTCGGAGGCGGAACCGGTAATTACTCCGCAACGACTGTTTTTATATCGAAGAACAATGTCGAATCTATTTGAGAAGAAAATATTGCGAAAACAGGCAGATAACCGTTTGCATAAGCAACCGTTGCATTATCAATATCCGCATTTTGCCGTTTGCTGTCCTTACTTTTGTATCCTTGCCTGACTTCAAAGACAACGCCGTTTGGTGGAATTTGTTTTATCGATAATTCTTTGCAACAGGATTGAATCCATTCTTGCACTCGACTTTTCAATGCGGTATTTTGTATTTCGTTGAGTTCTAAACGTCCATCCAGAGAAAGTATTTTTGTTTTTCCGCCTTGTGTTTGGGTCTCGTAACTCCATTGGGCGAATTCTCTATCGCTGTATTGTGTTGTATCTATAATGATTTCACGGAACAGGTGCTCGCAGCCAACGCCGATTTGCCGATAAATTGAAGTCATTCCGCCTGCTGCCTTGTGAGCGGCATACATCAAACGGCTGTCAAGACCAATCCACGAATAGAAAAGGTCGGAGCCGTACAATTCCAAAAAACCTTCGAGTGAAACGCCGTCTGCATTCTGGCTTTCTCCGAATTTGGGTTTATAGTCCTTACATTTGCGAATTGGAGCAAGGAAAAGGTCTGTGTATTTGTCGTTGCTTTGCATTATTATTTATTATTGACTTAATGCGGATTTTACTGCTTGATAATCCCAATAATATTGTCCACTTTCGTAATAGCACATTGCCGTGTGTGTGCCAACATCTTTTACCGCATCTGGGCACTTGAATTTATTTACTGTTGCCGCATTATACAGCACAACTATTTTCAATCCATCTCCAATGGCTTTATCACATTCATATTCAATATAACTGCGATTATCCACATTATGCCCTCGTGCACAAGCACCTGTCCAACTATTTTTACTGGCACAATATTGGCAACTTCCGCTCCTTACTGTTTTTGTATTGCCGCCAACAATAAGCACAAATGTTTTGGACGCATCAAGCCGTGCCGCGAGAGATCTCTTGATATTACAATTAAGACTGCTGTCTCGTGCTTGGGTTAAATCGTGAGCGTCGTGAAAATCCAAACTCCAATATTTGCTGTTTTTCCACTTGTAGAGTTGCTCTACTGCATCACTATCACCGTCCCAATCTGCGGCAATGTAAGTTTTTGTTCGGTAAGCCATAATTATTTTACTCCTTTAATTTCATAAATATTAATATCTTGAATTGTTTCTTCTGTCAAAAGAATTGTAATCGGTTGATTTATATTTGCCCCACTTGTTCGCAATGTACAAAGCATACATTTTAGAAGGTCAAAAGTTGATTTATGTGGTGTTCCGTCAAATCGCGTTATGCCCGAACCTAAAAGAGGAATAAAAATTGGTTTGTTAGCGTATGTGCGAGAAATTTCTGTCCACATAACACGAAGACAATCTTCATAATCTTTTTGTGTAAGGTGTGCTTGGTTGTTGTCAAAATGAGTGAATGCCAAAAGCATAAAGTCCTTATATGTAATAATTCGTCCAAGTGGATAAACTGCTCTATTGTTACAAATTCTTCTTTTGTAATTCGTATTATCATCCGTTTCATTTGTGATTTTATTCTGCAATTCACTCAAATTTTGAATATGATTGTCAATAAAAATACCATTCAGAGTATTATGAGCAATAACTACATCATCAACAGTTGTATCAAAAAACTCATTGAAAGCGATAACTTTCCAACCTTTTGCCTTGAAAATATCCCCTTGTCTAATATTTACTTTGATACCACGAATATTTAGAGAAATACCTTTCTTTGTCTTGTGGTATTTAATAATAAATGCAACAATAACTATAAACAAAAATAGCCCCAAAACCAATAAAAATTTGGTTATCCAATTATACATACCACAAATATTATCAAGTGAAATTGCTGAGATTGCAAAAAAAGTTTCAACTATAGCAAGTATTGCAAATGCCACTGTAAAACTATCTTTCCATCGGTTTGGACTATTTAACCACTGTGATTTCATATCTTTGTATTAGCAATTATAAAAATATTGTCCAGCAGTACATTTAGTATTCACCATAAAATCAGCATTATTCAAAGCATTAATAATTATCTCTTGCTTTAAAGATATATGTATTGTTGGTACTTCTTTCATAGAATCTCTAAATATAGGTAATTTGTCCCATAAATCAGTAATTTGTTTTCTGAAAGTTTTCATCTGACAATTAGTAATATCGCTTTTTTCACTGAAGTCAGGATAAATAACAATAAGAGGTAACCCTTGATTATTAATACCGTAATCGATTTCCTCTCTTAAAGCATTAGAATTTTTAGTAATTGAACTAAGAAAAAGAATAATGTTTTTTGAATTTCTTAGCCTTTCTTTTAATCGTGGCTTTAAAGTTGTTTCCCAATCACTGTCATCTCTAACATTGTAATTTTTATTGTGAGAATCATTAAAGGGAAAAGTGTTATCTTTCGCTTTCCAAGCCTTCAAAAGATTATAATACACAAAATCGTGTGTAGAACTTGCGCCCAAATTATTTTGATTAAAAGGACTATCTACATAAAATGCTGAATAATTTCCATTTCTGTATGCCATAAATTAAATTTTTATAATTGATTTCTGTTTCCCTACCTGCTTTCCCCCAAAAGCCCGCCTGCTTTTCAAAATTACAGGCGGGCTTTTGAAATTTGCTCAGTATGCTTTTTTGAAAAGCCCGCCGCCTTTTTACTTTTCCTTTTCGTACTTGAGCGTTGTAAGCATTTCCTTCAAATCCACGCCGGGGCGGAATGCCACTTTTGAATTCTTGATAAGCGACGGGTGAAACTTCTTCTTCCGTTTCGGCGCCTCCGCTGCTTATTGCAATCTGAAACGTGCCAAAATCGCCGAAACGGACAATTTCGCCGTTGCTCAAATGACGTTTCAAGACTTTGGTCAGATCGTTCAGCACTGCCAGCACATCAGTATCGCTCACGGTAGTACTGCCTTCGGCGATTTCCCTACTCAATTTTCTCAACGTCAGTTCGCCGCTGCTTTTGGCCTGGGCATAAAACTTCTTCGGCGCATTCGGGTCAGCCGGATTACCCTTTGATACAACTATATAATTTACAGCCATAAATCTTTATTTTTTCGAAATGAAACATCTAAAATATTAAGCACAAAAGTACGAAAAATATTTGGCATTGTGAGAAAGAGTTTTATAGAAAGTTTTGCGATGTATAAATTGTATGTGGCTATTTTTTTATACAGTCACCCGATGGGACGAAATCGGATACGGTTTGAAATGCCTTTGCGGACGGCCTTCTCCGATGAAACGCTTTATTATGGTGCTGGCTGTCGGCGGTGTGCTGGCCGCCACAAACATTTATTTCGTTGCAAACTCCATATACAATATGGGCAGGACCGATGCGGAAAAGAATTTTTTGGAAGTGCAGCACATTAAACCGGCTGAATGGCCGCTCTCCAAAGACAGTATCCATTCAATTAGAAATTTCAAATGGGAAAAAATCAAAAATCAATAAATCATGAGTACGAATAATCAAACAGGTGAAAACAAGCCCGGACTTTCCAGCGAACAAAAGCAAAAGATGAAAAAGTACGCCGTCTTTGCGCTGATGGGCATTATTTGCGCAGGCTGTATATGGTTTATCTTCGCGCCTTCGGCGGACGAAAAGGCGAAGCAGGAGCAACAGTCGGGCTTTAATGCCGACATCCCTCTTCCGAAAGAGGAAGGGCTAATCGGCGACAAGCGCGACGCCTACGAACAGGAACAGATAAAGCAGAAGCAGGCGGAACGGATGCGTTCACTCGAAGATTTTTCCGCCATGCTGGGCGGCGAAACAGCGAAGCCGTCCGATGATTTGGTATTGCTGGACGACGAACCTCAAACGGTAAAAGCATCTTCCGGAGGTGGGACAAAAAGTCGTCCGCAATCGTCGATTCAAAATTCGGCGCAAGCCTACCACGACATCAACCGGACGCTCGGCAATTTCTACGAAAGCCCGAAAAATGACTCTGACCCTGAAAAGGAACGGTTGCAGCAGGAACTGGACGAACTGCGCGGACGCCTCGATGAGCAGGAACGCAAGAAAAACGCCGTCGATGAGCAAATGGC
>JAIRLY010000352.1 GCA_031259075.1 Dysgonamonadaceae bacterium
TATCTATTTTTTTCCCTATTCTTGCTCTCGCAATTTTGGCTTGTACTACGTAATCATGGAAAAATTTCAAAGACCGTTTCGCTTTTCTTTTGCTCCCTTATATCTTTTTGGGAAAGCGGATGCAAAGGTAAAGCAAATATTATTACAAACCAACAGTTATGATGGAATATTTTAAGATTTTCTTGTAATTAATTGATGATTAACTAAATATTTTTTCATTGATATGATAAATCAAAGAATCAAACGGATGAATGATCGATAGAAATTTTCCGGTTCGCGACGAAAGGTACATTTGTTTCACGAAAGATGCGGTTCTTCTAACGCAATGGCATATTTATATGATTGCAGATATACATTAATCCATGGATTTTTCTCCGGAATATAAGCCAGATTGGAGTTGTGCCATAGACTGAGAAAGTCGCCACCCGACCGTTTGCAAGCATCAATCAATTCTTTTATTTTTTGTAAAGCCGCTTCCGGTGAAAATTTCAAATGACGGATAAGTGTTGTGTCCATCATTATCGTAGGATGAATAAGCAAAGACGTCGTTTCTTCTTTCCGCAAATCATAGAAAAAATAAGGAATAGCTGTTCCGGAACGAAAACCGGGCGCTTTGGAAAAAGCTAAAGAGAAATCTTCTTGAATCCCTGCCAAAAGCAAATCCTGAAAAGTGTCAGGATTTTGCATCCGTAAAAAATGTTGTCTGGAAATCGTCACGTTCCTTCCTAATATGCTTTCCAACTTGGATTTCTCTTTTATCAATCGCTTCAAATTCCGAAAAGTATCGTATGACGGGTGCAATCCGATTTGAGCTAAATCCAAATGTTTCAGATATTTATAATACGATTGGGTAGAATACAAAGTGGAACGTCCGTATTTTCCTTTCTTTCCTAATAAGATGAACAGATAATAGGGACGTTGCAATTGAGACTGAATCTCATGAATGGTTTGTATGGAAGTCATGTAAGGATCTTTTTTCAAACGTAGTTGCACTTTTATTCGTTTTTCGATGTCCTTTAAATTTCCTCTTAATAAATCACGTATTGCTCCCCCTATGTTTTTTATCAATCCTTTATTCCTATACAAATAAGGGTGATCAATATCATAGGTACTGATTACTCTGTATTTTCTTTTCTTGAAATCGTCTGTCTGAAAACCGGCTTTTTCTAATGTTTCTTTCAATAAATAGGCCCAACGATCTACAACCGGTATTTCTAAAATTCCTTTCCGAAACAAAAGAGATTCTAGGTGACTAAAACGATTGTGTTCATCCAATTCGACAGGAAAGTGCTCTTCATATAAAGTCAACAAATAGAACGATGCGGAGAACAAATCAAATGGGATATCGCCTTTTTCATTTGAAAAAAAACAAAATAGGCCTTTCCATTCCGATTCTTTTAACTCTTTTATCGGATAAATTCCGGTTTCGAAAAGTAAACCGTATGGAATAATGTGTAATCCATGATTCAGTTCGGTTTCCGAATAGTTGATACAAGGTGTTTTCTGTTTGAGATAGAATTTTTTATCAGAAGTGATAAAAAATTCTGTTCCCAATATATTATTGAAAAGATGACCGGCAATGTAATTCAGCCGATTCGTTTTTTCGGAAGGTGAGTAAACTGTCAGCATTTTTTAATTTCCGGCTTTTTCCAATTCCACTGTAAAATGCCGCATGATAGGAACTTCATAAGTAATTTTAAGTCCTCGAACAATTGTATCCCGACGATCGTAAACATTTTTCAGCGATGCAGCAATAACGTCCATGTGATTGTTTGTATAAGTCCGGCGGGAGATTGCTAAACGTAACAATTCTAATTTCGGATAACGATTTTCACGTGTCACAGGATCGCGGTCCGCCAAAATAGCGCCTATCTCTACACTACGTATCCCGCTTTCCAAATATAATTCTACGCCCAAGGTTTGTGCCGGAAATTCTTCGCGAGGCACATTCGGTAAGACTTTCAAAGCATCCACAAAAATAGCATGTCCGCCTGCCGGACGCTGATAGGCAATCCCATATTCATCTAATTTAGCTCCTAAGTATGCTACTTGACGGATACGGGTGTCCAGATAATCAAATTCGGTTCCTTCATCCAATCCTACTGCGAGTGCATTCATATCGCGGCCACTCATGCCTCCATACGTGATATAGCCTTCGAACATGATGTTGAAAACAGTTGCTTGGCGATAAATTTCTTCATTCCGAAAAGCTATAAATCCGCCGATGTTCACTATCGCATCTTTTTTCGAACTCATCGTCACCAGATCGGCATCTTTAAACATTTCGCGAACAATTTCTTTAATGGTTTTATTCTCGTAACCGTTCTCTCGTGTTTTGATAAAATAAGCGTTTTCGGCAAAACGAGCGGAATCGAATAATACCGGCACATCGTATTTACGAGCCAAAGAATGGATTCCTTTGATGTTTTCCATTGATACCGGTTGGCCTCCTGAAGTATTACACGTGACTGTTACACAAATAAAAGGGATTTTTTCTTTCGGATATTTTTTCAATACGGCTTCTAATTTATCCAAATCAACATTTCCTTTAAACGGATATTCGATTTGCGTATCGTTAGCTTCATCTACCGTGCAATCAATGGCTGTGGCTTTTCGAAATTCGATATGACCTTTGGTCGTATCGAAATGTGAATTGCCTGGTACCACGTCCCCTTCTTTTAGTAATACGGAAAACAATACATTTTCGGCGGCACGCCCCTGGTGGGTAGGTAAAAAATAATCAAACCCTAAAATATTTTTAATCGCCTTTTTCATATTGAAGTACGAACTGGACCCGGCATAGCTTTCATCGCCCAACATCAAGGCAGCCCATTGCCGGTCGCTCATGGCGCCTGTTCCCGAATCGGTGAGTAAATCAATAAAGACTTGGTCGCTACGTAAAGTAAACAAATTGTACTTGGCTTCTTTGATCCACATTTCACGTTCTTCACGCGTGCTGCGACGAATGGGTTCTACCATTTTTATCCGAAAGGATTCTGCATAAGGAATTTTCATTATTTTATTTTATTTTATTTTGTTGAATGTTTTGACGATTATCGACACTCGCCATCCACGGCCAAGACAATCGAGCGGCGTAATTTCCTATTCCATTGGCTTGTTCGTCGATATTGGCAATTCCGTCTTTCCAAATTTCGCTTTTCCATTGATCCGCCGACAAAGCATCTTGCAAAATTTTTCCCGAACCGTATAGCGTAGCTAATTGACAAGTCTTTTCATCTAATGTCATTTGGGAAATCAAATCTTCTACTTGATCCTCAAGTGAGCCGGATCGCTCTTGAGCAAAGGAAAAATTACAGCTAAAAACCAAAATAATTATTCCTGCGACGTATCTTTTCATGTTCATCAGATTTATTATTTGTTGCAAAGTTACAAAAAAATTTGGTTATTTTTTTTTTGATGTGCTGTACTTAGAAATTGATGATCATAATATCTTAAGCAATCAGTAACTAAATCACAACTTAAATTACCACCACACGTTTTTCTTAAAATTTTGTTTTTCATTCCTTTTTCATAACTTTCCTTTTCCGAATTATTCCCAAACAAATAAAAATTCCGGTTAAAATCAAAGGAGGTAAAATAATATTTACAAACAAGACCTTATTTCGGTCGCGTTGAATCGCTTGTTTATCCAGCCATTGCACTTGTAATGATTTATTTTTCAAAGCAGAAATTCCGGAGTGATCCGTGAGAAAATCGGCAACATTCATTATGAACTCCCGATTGGCAAATTGTACTTGCGAGTAGCGGTCGTATCCAACCGGATTACAGATTATTTTTCCGGAGGCTACGACTATCATTTTTGCAGACCTACTTTCAGGTAAAAAAGAATAATCCGCATGAGCAAAAAAGGTATTCCTGTTTTTGAATGCGGAAGGAAAAATACCTTGTAACATAACAGCTACCGGAAGATTTGATTCGCCAAAATATACTCTGTCTGCTTGCCGTTCGGTTTCATCCAAACGAATTGCTGCCGGAACCGGAACTGTATGAGCTTGTTGTGAAGACGAGAGCAAAACTTCTTTTCGATTTAAATTGCCACCTACAAAAGAAACCGTACTTGCAAATTCTGCTTTTACCAAAGAGATCCCTCTGGTGATTTCAGATTTATTATTAGGCGTCAGTAAAGCTGAATAATACCATGGTTTTAAAATGTAATTCGTCTGATTCGACTCGTTCATCGTTGCAATCGGAATATGCAGACTTTGTACATCTTGTAAAACGACCGGATTAATTTTCAATCCGTATGTGAAAAACAAATCATTCAAATTCAAATCGTTAGCTCTGCTCATTGTTTCTCCATTTTGAATCAATTCTTCATAAGAACGAATCTCTATCCCATCCAATAGCCACAAAAGGCTTCCGCCCTGCATCAAGTATTGATCCAAAACAAATTTATCAATTTCGGAGAAAGGAGTTCGAGGACCGGCGACAATCACCAAATCATACCCATTCAACTCTGCCGGATGACCGGAAAGTGTTCCTCTGTCAATCGTATATTCGTAACTTAAATAATCTGTCATTTCAGAAACGGACTCTTCCGGCCATTCGCCCTGTCCTTCCAGAAAAACAATTCGCTTCGCTTCGTTTCGAGAAATAGATTGAATGGCATGAATAAATTGATATTCAAGCATTTCAATAGATAAATTCAAATTATCTTCCCCTGAATGTCCCATTTGATTTATTAATAAAGGTACCGGAATTTGACGCTCTTTATATTCTATCAGTGCATAAGGAAAAAGCATTTGCCGCGTTAATTTCCCATTCAAAGTTCTTTCGTTGACCGAAATCCCCCGAATTTCCTTTTTTTCTAAATTCTTTATAAAATCTTCTTCCTGCCGGAAAGGATCTACTATTTTATAATTAATCTTTTGCGATGAAACTTTATCGAAATCGTTCAAAAGATTCAAAGCCGATTTCTGCAATCGTGTAAATCCGGAGTTTAAATTACCTGTCAAATAAAATTCAATGTACAAAGGGCTGTCCAACTTTTTCAGTAGCTCTTTAGAAACCTGATGAATCGTATATCTTTTATCTTTCGTCCAATCGAAGCGAAAATTGAAATAAATCGCCGATCCAATTAGAATTAAGAAAAAAAACGACACACACATCTTCTTAAAGGAAGTTAATAAAGTTTGCAGATTTCTTGTAAATAAAAAGACGATTAACAGGAAATAAAACAAATCGCTCGTTTCCAAAAATCCTCGTTGTATTGATTTATAATGGAATAGAAAACCAAACGGTTCAAGAGAGATTAAATTGAATCCAAAGTAGAAAAATGCACAAAGCAGCAATCCGATTATCATGGCGATTACCGGATTGGATGTAAGATTCGATGCAAAAACAGAGAGTGTGATAAATGCAAGAACTAAAAATAACAAGCCGATGTAAGATGCAACAACAATTCCCCAATCCATATTTCCTGTGGGCTGACTGTAGGAATAAATACAAATTACATATAAAACAGTAGGAACTATTGCAACGAAGCCGGTAATAAACAGACCTGCAATTTTAGACGATAGAATAACATTTGTTGTTATCGGTCTGGTTTTTAGCAAAGTAAGCGTATGCGTTTTTTTTTCTTCTGCAAAAGAACGCATAGATAATGCCGGTATCAAAAACAAAAGGAGTACAGGCGCTATACTGAAAAAAGGAAGTATAGAAGCGTATCCACTTTCCGGTATATTGTATTCGCCCGGAATTAGCCACAGCATACAACCACTGATTATCAAGAACAAGAGCATAAAAATGATTCCCGATAATGAATAGAGATTAAATCGAAGCTCTTTCGATAATAAAGTAAACCATTGTCTAAACATATATTTCCAATCCATCGTAAGCGATAAATACATGGTCGGGCAACATTTTTTGTCTCTTTTCATGCAATCCGAAATGATGACTCACATGAGTGAGATAAGCCCGAGCAGGTTTGATCCGTTCAATATTTTTCAGCGCATCGTCAATGGTTTCATGCGAAATATGCTCGCTTTCTCGCAATGCATTGATAATCAAAACTTCCAAGTCTTCCAATTTTGCATATTCCTCATCGGGAATCGTTTTCAAATCGGTCAGATAAGCTAATTTGCCGATTCGGTATCCGAATATCGGCAATTTTCCATGCATCAAGCGAACGGGATTAATTTCTATGCCTTTGATTGAAAAAGATTTATTCGGAACAGGACTGATTCGGATATTGGGAAGTCCCGGATATTTATGCTCCTCAAAGACATAAGAGATACGGCTTTTAATTGTTCTCACCACATAATCTTCCGCGTAAATATCTACCGCTTCGTTTCGGCAAAATGGACGCAAATCATCCAACCCTCCAACATGATCGTAATGTTCATGAGTAATTAATACTCCATCCCATTTTTCAAAAGAATCGGTTTTGAATACTTCCAAGATTTGCATCCTGAAATCAGGTCCGCAATCAATTAAGATATGCTTCCCGTCTATTTCAATTAATATGGAAGATCGAAAACGTCGATCTTTTTCATCCGTCGAAGTACAAACTTCACACCGACAACCGATTTCGGGATTACCGGTAGATGTTCCCGTGCCTAAAAATCGTACTTTCAATTTTTTTATCTTTTATCACTGAATATAAATAACTTCCGATTGAAGTTCTATTTTGAATTTTTCGTAAACGGCCTTGCGAATTTCTTCTGCTAAGAGTGCTATATCCTTACCGGTTGCATTCTTTTTATTCACAATCACCAGCGGTTGTTTTTCATGTACAGCCGCACCACCCAATGTTTTTCCTTTCAATCCGCACCGGTCAATCAACCAAGCGGCTGAAGTCTTTACAACTTTTTCATTCACAGGATAATAAGGAATATTCGGATATTGTTTTTTTAAACTTTCATAATGAACGATACATAAATATGGATTTATAAAAAAACTACCGGCATTTCCCAATATTTCCGGATTAGGTAATTTGGATTCTCGAATCGAAATAATCGCTTTCCGTACAGTTTGAAGATTAATTTCTTTTCCTTCCAAATAACTTTTTATATCTCCGTAATTCAACTTAAATTCAGGCTGTTTGGAAAGTTGATATACTACATGTGTGATATAATATAATCCTTTGTTTTCTTGCATTTTAAAGAAACTGTGACGATAGGAATAATTACATTCTTCATTGGAAAAAATTCTTTTTTCTCCTGTTTTGAGAGAGTAAGTATGGACTTCGCTGATGCAATCCGAAGCTTCGACACCGTAAGCGCCAATATTCTGATAAGCGCTTGAACCTACTTCGCCCGGAATGAATGAAAGATTTTCAACCCCACCCCATCTATTTTCTACGCAATATTCCACAAAAGAATCCCAGATTTCCGCCGCTCCGATTTTCAACCGGATATGAGTTTCGTCTTCGTTCAATACTTCAATTCCCTTAATGGCAGAATGAATAATCACGCCATAAAAATCGCTCAGAAATAACAAGTTACTTCCCCGTCCGATGTGACAAGACGGTTGCGACAAGAAATATTCATCTTTCAATAATTTTTGTAAATCACCTTCCGATTCATATTCTACAAACCAACGGGTTTTTATATCCAAATTAAATGTATTATGCTTTAATAAAGAATAATTTTCGTATATACGCATCAATGGTTTATTTTATTTTCAGGAAGCGAATGTACGCAATTTTTTCGTACAATAAAAATTTAGAAGGTGGTTAATTCTTTTTTTGAGGTGCTATGAAAAATAATTCTTCTGCTCTTTACTTTTTCCGACGACATTCTCAATAGTCTTCCGTTTTGGAGAATGTGGGACGTCCTGAAGCACGAAAGCGCGAAAGGGCGAAAGCACGAAAGCGCGAAAGGGCGAAAGCACGAAAGCACGAAAGGGCGAAAGGGCGAAAGGCTTTCAGCCTTAACCTGACGGCTATGGGATTCTTCGCGGCGAGAAAGGTGCTTCCGTTCTTAACTTTTAGTTTTTAGTTTCCCTTGCTCCGAGTGGGTCATCTCTCATGCCCCGAGTGGGTCACCTCTCATGCCCCGAAGAAGGGTGACGATATGCTCCGAAGAGAGGTGCCTTCCGTTTTGGAGAATAGGAGACGTGCTTTCGTGCCTTCGTGCCTTCGCGCTTTCGCCCTTTCGTGCCTTCGCGCTTCGGGGCAGTGACGTCCTGAAAGGACGTGATTTTCATAACCGCAGGTCAACGACCTGCGGATGAGCGAACACGACCATGTTCTGTCTGAAAGGCAGGACTTGTCTTGCTTTGTCCTGCCTTTTCAGGCAGCGGGTGCGCGGAGCCCGTTCGTTCCGCAGGTCGTTGACCTGCGGTTATGAAAGTTGCGTCCTTTCAGGCCGCCGTAACGTCCTTTCGCGCCTTCGCCCTTTCGTGCCTTCGTCCTTTCGTGCTTTCGCGCCTTCGCCCTTTCGTGCCTTCGTGCCTTCGTGCTTTCGTGCCTTCGTCCTTTCGCCCTTTCGCGCCTTCGCGCTTTCGCCCTTTCGTGCCTTCGCGCTTTCACAAAAAAATCGTACCTTTGAGCTTTTAATTAAATTTCAGTTAAATCATGAAACCCACATTACTTGTACTTGCTGCCGGAATGGGCAGCCGTTATGGAGGATTAAAACAATTAGACGGTTTAGGACCGAATGGAGAAACAATTATGGATTATTCCGTTTTTGATGCGGTAAGAGGCGGATTTGGAAAACTTGTTTTTGTTATCCGTGAATCTTTTGAAAAAGATTTTCGCGAAAAAATCCTGAAGAAATACGAGAACATCATTCCGGCGGAAGTCGTCTTTCAGGAATTAAACAAATTGCCTGAAGATTTCGTATTACCCGAAGAACGAATAAAACCTTGGGGAACGAATCATGCCGTATTGATGGGAAAAAACGTCATCAAAGAACCTTTTGCAGTGATCAATGCCGATGATTTTTATGGGAAAGAAAGTTTCGGAATATTAGCCGGTTTTTTGAAATCAATCGAAAACGATCGCAATATTTATGCGATGGTAGGCTATCGGGTAGGAAATACCTTGTCGGAAAGCGGAGCGGTAGCGAGAGGCATTTGTTCTGCCGATGAAGACGGATGTTTGACTTCAGTGGTAGAACGGACATACATCATCCGTGATACCGACGGAAAAATAAAATACAAAGATGAAAACGATAACCTGGTGGAGATCAACGAAAACACACCGGTTTCTATGAATATGTGGGGATTTACTCCGGAGTATTTTGACTATTCGGGCAAACAATTCGTTGATTTTCTCACGAAGAACATAGATAATCCAAAATCGGAATTTTATATCCCCTCGGTAGTGAATCAACTGATTGTGAACGGTCAAATTAAAGTGAAAGTATTGGATACTCCTTCCAGGTGGTTTGGAGTTACCTATGCAGAAGACAGAGCCTCTGTCGTTTCAAAAATTAAAGATTTGATAGATAAAGGAGAATATCCTGATAAATTATTTTGAGTATTGACTGTGGCAGGCGTTCAATTAAATACTATAAACTCGAATTAAAAAATGTTTTCAGTAGAAGGATTAACCGTTTCTTTCGGAGGTTTTACGTTGTTGGATGATATTGGTTTTGTTGTAGATAAAAAAGACCGGATCGCCTTAGTCGGAAAAAACGGAGCAGGAAAAAGTACGCTTTTAAAAATCTTCGCAGGTCTTTACGAACCAACCAAAGGGAGGGCGGTTATGCCTAAAGGGGCCACCATCGGCTACCTTCCTCAACAAATGCAATTGACCGATGAACGAACCGTCAGGGAAGAAGCGGCTTTGGCTTTCGACCATCTTCTGAAGAAAGAAGTCGAATTGGATAAATTAAATTCGGAATTAGCCGAAAGAGAGGATTACGAAACCGAATCGTATCATCAGTTGATTGAAGCGGTAGCCCATTTGAACGAACTTCTTGCAATGGAAGGCCTTACTCAAATACAGGCCGAAGTGGAAAAAACCTTAATGGGATTAGGTTTTACCCGAAACGATTTCGAGCGTCCCACCTGCGAATTTAGCGGCGGATGGCGGATGCGGATCGAATTGGCAAAAATCCTTTTGCGAAAACCCGACATTTTGCTTTTAGACGAACCGACCAATCACCTGGACATCGAATCGATCCAATGGCTGGAGAATTTTCTATCCACTCAAGCCAATGCCGTTATTCTCGTTTCACACGATAAGGCTTTCATCGACAATGTAACTCAACGAACCATTGAAATCTCGTTGGGAAAAAGCTACGACTACCGCGTTCATTACTCCAAATATGTTGAATTACGAAAAGAACGCAGGGAACAACAAATCAGGGCTTACGAAAATCAACGAAAGCAAATCGAAGACACGGAAAATTTTATCGAACGATTCCGCTACAAAGCCTCAAAAGCCGTTCAAGTACAAAGCCGTATCAAACAATTAGATAAATTGGAGCGATTGGAAATCGACGAAGAAGATAATTCCGCTTTACACTTGAAATTTCCGCCTGCACCCCGTTCCGGCGCTTTTCCTGTGATTATGGAAAATGTATCTAAAAAGTACGGCGACCGGCTGATCTTTCAAGAAGCGACACTCACCGTGAACCGAGGCGACAAAGTGGCTTTTGTCGGAAAAAACGGAGAAGGTAAATCAACTTTGGTCAAATGTATCATGGAGCAAATTCCTTACGAAGGAAATTTGCAACTGGGACACAACGTAAAAATCGGCTATTTTGCCCAAAATCAAGCCGATTTGATGGATGAGAAACAAACTGTTTTCGAAACGATTGATTATGCGGCAACCGGCGATGTCCGGACTAAAATCCGGGATATATTAGGCGCTTTTATGTTTGGAGGAGAAGCGGCAAACAAAAAAGTTGCCGTCCTGTCGGGAGGTGAACGCACGCGTCTGGCGATGATCCGATTATTGCTCGAACCGGTCAATCTGCTTATTCTCGACGAACCGACCAACCACCTCGACATGCGTTCCAAAGAGGTATTAAAAGAAGCCTTGAAAGAATTTGACGGAACAGTCATTGTCGTATCGCACGACCGGGAGTTTCTGGACGGATTAGTAAATAAAGTCTATGAATTTGGAAATCAAAAAGTGAAAGAACACTTAGGCGGTATTTACGAATTTCTTGAAAAGAAAAAAATCGAAAACCTCAATGAATTGGAAAAAAAAACGATAGCTTCTCCTCGAACGCCCAAAGCGGATTTGAAACCTTCTAAAGCGGATGTAGCGGCTTCGCGGGAAGAACGAAAAGAAAATCAACGGAAAATCAAGCGTTTAGAAAAAACAGTATCGGATTACGAAATGAAAATCGAAAATCTGGAAACCGAAATCAAAGCGATAGAAGAAACCTTATCAACTCCCGAAGGCGCTTCCAATGTGAATCTGCTTTGGCAACATGCCGAATTGCAAAAGCAATTATCGGAAACAATGGATAAGTGGACTGAAGCTGCGATGGAAATTTATAAGAACTAAGAGCTAAGGGCGAAAGCGCGAAGGCACGAAAGGGCGAAGGGGCGAAGGCGCGAAGGCACGAAGGCGCGAAAGGCTTTCCGTTCTTAACTCTTAGTTCTTAAAGGCCGTCTGTCCCGTAGGGACAAAATGTCGGTAGAAAATACGGATCTCTCCTGCCTTTCCCTGTCCCGTCAGGGACAGAATATGATTCGGTGGATGCTCTCTACACATTCCGTCCCTGACGGGACGGGCGACGGTGAAAATAAACCCCGTTTTCTACCAACATGCTGTCCCTAACGGGACAGACGGCTTTCAAGAACTAAGAGTTAAGAATGAAAATAGAGAA
>JAIRLY010000384.1 GCA_031259075.1 Dysgonamonadaceae bacterium
CTTCTTTCGGAGGCGACAAGGTAATTTTCAGGGGCTTGGTATAGTTGAGATAGGAGGGCTTTTCGGCGATAACGTTCAGCACATCGCCTTTCCCTGCTGTTATAAATGCCAAAACTTCTATATCTTCGGCTTTTACCGGAATATCATTTACGCTTTCGGGCAAAGTATAAACATATCTTTTTGTAAAATATTCACCGGACAGGGGTTGATAAATGGTATCACCCCAAAGTGGCGTGATAAATGCTTTCAGTTGATGACGATGGACATAACCATTAACGACCAGGCCACCGAGTTGCGGACCAATAATATTGTTTTGAGTAATAACCAGATTCATAAAGTTTTCTGCAGAATCGGAATCGGCGGTATAATACGCCTCCACGTCAACGGTTAATGTGCGTGAACTGCCCTCGAAGGCCACATTCATCCACAAATTAACCGGTGCATCTTCTTTATGTACTTCTTTAGCGGCTTTCGTCCAGTTACTGCGACTAAGAACAGTCGATAACAACTGCCCGTTGAGCGTAATCGGTTTACGATTGATCGTTCCGCTGGGATAGCTGGCACTCGCGTTCCCTTGATAATAGGTATCGATGGCTTCCCCTTCGGGGATGCGATAATCGGGTTCTCCCGTACCGGGAACAGCAAAATGTCCCGAATGAATGGCAATAGTATAAACTGTTCCTTCTTGAGCGGCAATCAAATTATTCGCAATTTTATGTCCTTCGGGACAAAAACCGCAGTGAATGCCGGTAAACTCTTCCAATAAGATATTTTTCTTTTGGATTTCGGTGGAAACTTCGTAAGCGCTAAGCTGTAAACACATCAAAATTTCCAGTAATAAAAAAAATATTAATTTTAATTTCATAAAAATATATTATTTACAGATATTATCTTTTTGCGACCAAAAATAAATTTTAGATTTCTTTTTGCAAAAAAAAACGCCTTTATTTGAGTACGCTAAATTTTTTTTGTCCCGAAAATCGCTACGTTATATAGTGCTAGATGTTTGAAAAATAATGATTTATTTTTCTTTTGGATTTATCATAAATTTGTATTATTTTTGTAAATTTTCAGGACAAAAACAATAAAACAGAAAATAAAATTAAAAATTGGCGTATAAATTTTTGTATTCTAATCATAGTGTATTTAAAAATTTATGGAAAAATCAAAGAAAAATATTGTTTTGTTAATAAAAAGTTTTTATTTTTTTATTTTTTTATTTTTCCCTTTTATTTCCGTTTATCCGGAAGCGAATAATAAAATGGCCGCTATTTTATTGGATTCAAAACAACTTGTCAAAAATGAATGTGGAGAAAACGATAAGACTTTCCCTGTTCTTCAACTTTTAGATTCATTGGTTCATGTACCAATCCTCTCCGAAATAGAATTCAGGAAAGCAATCAATCAAATCGGGAGGCTTTTTAAGCAACAAGAGAAATTGATTCCGGCTGTCGAACTTTATCTAAATGTTATTTCTTATTATAAACAAATCGAAAAACTTTCAGTAGAACAAATCAAATCATTAGTCTCTTTTTACATTCCATTAGGCGCTTCTCATGAAGAATTAGGAATGTGGAACCGTTCATTGAATTTTTATTTTGAAGCGTTGAATCTGGCTGAGGAATATAACTTCGACCCGCAAAAAGCAATGATATACAACAATATGGGAGCAATCTATTATACTCTCGGCGAATTGGAAAAAGCGGAATTTTATCTGTTGAAAGCAATTGATATTAATAAAAAAAACGGCGCTAAAAAAGAACTGTTCAATAATTATAATAATTTGGGCGGCATCTATATCAAGCGTAAAGCTTATAATCAAGCGCTTGAAACGTCCCTTTTGGCTATTCAGCAATTGGACAATGAAAATGAAAAAGATGTTTATTTGTACTATTTCATGCAAAATAATATTGCGACTATTTACCTGTTGAAAAACGATCCGAATTTAGCTATCAGCTATCTGTCGAATGCAAAGGAATATCAGATCAAACATGAATTTATTTCCGATTTGGTACGAACTTACGCTTCTCTTTCACAAGCATTTGAGATGATTGGAATGAAAGATTCGGCCCAATTGTATATAGAAAAATCATTGCAACAAGTTCAATTGCTGAATAATAAGCATATCGAAAGCCAAATATTACAGGAGATGTCCGATTATCATGAACGAAACGGAAATGTAGAGAAAGCATACAAGGCTCTAAAAAAGGTTTATCAGATAAACGATTCTATTTCACTCGTCGATAATCAACAGAAAATGAACAATTTGGAAAGAATGTATTTCGCAGATAAGAAAATCCGTGAAAATGAATTGGAAATCAAAAACATTACTTTGCAAAAATTGGCTTCAGATCGCTTATGGATTATTTCGGCGTCTGTTGCTATATTGCTCATTATTGTGGTTCTGTATTTGATTAATTATTCGAAAAATAAGGAAAAGGAACGCAAAAATGAAGAATTATTGCTCCAACATCAAACCGAATTGCACGAAAAAGAAAAAGAATTGCAGAAACAAAAAGAAACGGATCTGAATGAAACAATTGACAAAAAGAACAGGGAATTGGCTTCCTATACGCTTTATGTAATTAAAAATAATGAATTTATTGCCGATATAAAAGAAGAATTAAAACAATTGCTACTGGAACTTAATCCGAAAGATCGCCACTACCGGGAACATATCCGTCAATTGATTAATAAACTAAATCAACAACATTCTACGGATAATTGGGAGGAATTTAGTTATTATTTTGAAAAAGTGCATCCTTCGTTTTACCGTAATCTGGAAGAACATTATCCGGATTTAACGCTAAAAGAAAAAAGACTTTGCGCTTTTTTGAAGTTAGGGCTTTCTTCAAAAGAAATCTCTGCGATTACGTTCAAAGAGGTTCGTAGCGTAGAATCGGCGCGTAACCGGCTGCGAAAAAAATTAGGGATCAGTCCGGAAGACAGCTTAACCGACTTTTTACAAAACAATATTATTTCATTAAATGGTTGAATAATTAAGAGTTAAAAACTAAAAGTTCCTGCTCGGCGCAAGGTTGCTGTTTTTGCCTTGATATACACATTCGTACTGTGTTTTGCACGTTCGGTAAATATTTTCGGAAGAAAAGAAATAAGCATAAAAACGATTTGATTGACAGCATCTTTTGACGCTACAAAATATTATCGTATATTTGTGTCCTAAGTTAGAGGGTATTATATTCCAATGAAAACAAATGCATTAAATACAGGTTTTGAGGCAATTGGGTTTGACAAAGAACTTAATGAATGCCTTTTTTTATGTGAATCCAAGAATAATATTGAAGATTTACATATTAAGTTTCATTTGGATACAGCCGAGGATTTTGAAGCGACAGGAGTGTTCTTTAAAAAGGAATTGAATCACTATTATAACCCTCAAATCTATATTTATGATTATACAGGGAGACTTTATGACGAAGACACCCTAACTTTATTACAAAAAAAAGTATGGAGTAGCGGTAATGTTCCCTTGATATGTATTTTTTATGATACTGAAATCAAAATTATAGACAGTACTACTCATACCAAAGAAGATAAACCTGTTTTTCTATCAACCATATCATTACTTAACAGAGCCAATAATGCTTATAATGAATTATTTGCGGTAAAAATAAAAACAGGTGTTTTTTGGGAAGAAGAAGAAAATAGAAATAAATTTAATTTTAAGAACAACTCTTCATACAATATTCTGATAAGTTGGATAAAAGAACTGCGAAAAGAATACGCCAAAATACTAAAGGATGATGAGGTCAACATAATCAATAAGGTTATAATTCAATCAATTCT
>JAIRLY010000036.1 GCA_031259075.1 Dysgonamonadaceae bacterium
TACCATTTTTCTCCGTTCATTATTGTTTTGGGTGAGGCGAAAGGCGTATCTTCCGCCTGAAATTCTCACTGCATCACGGTCGATTTATAGACGGGGCAGTCAATACCGTTCCTTTTTACCGATGCGGGCTTTATTTCGGCGGGCACATTCTCTATTACGTAGGCCTTTGGCTTCGCCGTAATCAGGCTGTACTGATCAACCGCCAGAACAGTGATTTTCACTGCCTCGGGCTGCCGCCCGTCTCCATAAAAGAACTGCAGGGCAATGGCGCTGCTGTCTGCCGGCGCTTCGGGAACCGACAATATCTGTACGTGGTTGCCGGCCGCCAACTGCACCAGATTGATCATGGAAGAGACATTTCCGTCTCCCTGAACAACAACCGGCAAGACCTCGACCTGCTCTTCCAGATCCATGGTACGCTCCCCGTTTTCCATGCGGTAAACCCGTAGCAAATTGCTCATGCTGTTTTCTTTTATATAAGCGGTTCTCAGGCTCCTGTATTGGAGTCCGCTAATATGATAGCGAGGCAGCACATCGGACAGTTCTATATCCGCATATTCCACAGCAAAACGGGCTTCGGGGTCGGCAAGGTATTTAATTTCCACTTGCACCGGAGTAATGCGACCCACTAAATCATCCGCGTATTCGCCGTCTGTCTGGCAGGCAGCAAAGCAAACTGCCATAGTAATCAAAATTGAGAGTTGTTTCATTATGTATTTATTATTTTCCATTTTGTATTTTGCGTTTTACATTAAAATTTATATGTTACCGCTACCGACAGATTGATGCCTTTCCCGAGTCAGCCAAGGGCTTCCTGTACCATTACCTCGTCTGGCGGGTTTTGGATTCCATCCGGAAGGAAAATTTTAATTGCATCGCCGCCGCTACCTGCGAACCGTTGGAAGTGATTGAAGAAGCGCTGTCTTATGTACATGTGTCGGAAGAGTATGAATTTAAGGAACTTGAATCGCAAATAGAATCTATCCTGAATGGTTTGCCGGAGCAAACGGCGGAGATCTTTGTTCTTCACTGGCGGAAGGGTTATTCGCTGAAAGAAATAGCCGGCTTGTTGCAGATGAACGAACAGACCGTCCGGAGAAAAATACGGAAAAAAAGACTGTTAAGACTTATATAAGTAATCTACTTTCCCATACGTCGTTAAATCTGTCTCTTATTGTATTTAATAAGATATTTAATCTATTAAAAACAAGCAAATTATAAAATAATAAATCAAAAACTTTTTTTAATAAAAAAAAAGACATACATTTGCAAAGTAATATCGGTAAAAGCACATCCAATCAATCATGGAAAATTCCTTTTTGCGGACGTATGTTTCAGTAGATTGTGTCGTATTCGGTTTCGACAAAAGCCAGTTAAATGTATTGCTGGTTCAACGAAACACGTCATCTTCCGCTTCCAAAAGTTTGAAACTTCCGGGCAGTCTTATCTATCAACAGGAGGACGCCGACGCCGGCGCTCACCGCGTATTACATGAATTGACCGGAATAAAAAAAATCACTTTGCGCCAATTCAAAAGTTTCACTTCCCCCGAACGAATGTCGAATAAAGACGATCGGGCATGGTTGGAAATAGCCTATCACAACAATAAAATCGACCGGTTGATAACCATCGCTTATTTGTCGCTATGTAAAATAAACCGCAAATTAAACATTGTTTCAAAATACAAAACAGTCGAATGGCGTCCGGTATCCCAATTGCCGGAAATGCCTTTCGACCACAATCAAATCGTGGCGGAAGCGCTGAGCGAAATTCAAAATTGGATGGAAAAAGATCCCGCTATCTTATTTAAACTTTTACCCCTAAAATTTACGGCGACTGATTTAAGGCATTTATATGAAGCTATTTACCGGGAAAAACAGGATATTCGCAATTTTCATAAGAAAATTGCGCGAATGGAATATATTATTCCTCTGGAAGAAAAACAAGAAAAAGTTTCGCATAAAGCAGCCCGATATTACAAATTCGACAGGATAATATATAATAAACAAAAACTTGGAATATAAATATGTATTTGTTAGGATACGACATTGGAAGTTCTTCTGTTAAAGCGTGTTTAGTAGAAGTAGAATCGGGAAAAATCATTGCGCAGGATTTTTTTCCGAAAGTAGAAATGCAAATCATTGCAAAAAAGCAAGGATGGGCCGAACAAGAACCGGAATCGTGGTGGGCAAATTTGAAATTAGCTCATGAATCGGTATTAAAACAATCCGGCGTAAGCGGAGAAGAAATTAAGGCTATCGGCATTTCCTGGCAAATGCACGGATTGGTTTTGGTAGATAAAAATAAAAAAATACTCCGACCGTCCATTATATGGTGCGACAGCCGCGCGGTTCCTTATGGAGAAAAAGCGTTTGAAAGCATTGGTAAAGAAAAATGTCTAACCCATTTGTTAAATTCACCGGGAAACTTTACTGCCGCTAAATTGGCATGGGTAAAAGAAAATGAACCGCATATTTATGAACAAATCGATAAATTTATGTTACCCGGCGATTATATCGGCATGAAATTGACCGGTGATACGGTCACAACAATAGAAGGTTTGTCTGAGGGTATTTTCTGGGATTTTAAGAAAAATACGCTTTCCGAAGAAATTATGAATTACTTTGGATTCGATCCGGGTTTTATACCCGAAATAAAACCTGCTTTCGGCATACAGGGAACTGTATCTGCAAGTGCAGCTAAAGAATTAAGGTTGAAAGAGGGGACGCCGGTTTGCTATCGCGCCGGTGACCAACCGAATAATGCACTTTCTTTAAATGTGCTTAATCCGGGCGAAGTGGCTTCTACCGCCGGTACTTCGGGTGTAGTATATGGAGTGTTGGGGCAAATCAATTACGACCGGTTATCGCGTGTAAATACATTTGCTCATGTCAATCATACAAGGGAACAAACTCGTCTGGGCGTACTTTTATGTATCAATGGAACGGGAATCTTAAATTCGTGGATAAAACGAAATATTGTTTCACAAGAAGTTAGCTACAACGATATGAACAATATAGCGAGTCTTTCACCGATAGGAAGCAAAGGCATTTCCATCATTCCATTTGGAAACGGCGCCGAACGTATCCTGGAAAATAAGGAAATCGGTTGTTCCATTCATGGAATTAACTTCAATATTCATAATCAATCGGATATTATCCGCGCCGCTCAGGAGGGCATCGTTTTCTCTTTCCAATATGGCATTGAAATCATGGCGGAAATGGGAATGAATATTCATATCATCCGGGCCGGAAATGCAAATATGTTTCTAAGTCCGGTTTTCCGCCAAACATTAGCGAGCATCAGCGGTACGCTCATCGAATTGTACAATACGGACGGAGCGGCAGGAGCGGCTAAAGGGGCGGGTATCGGCGCAGGTATTTATGCTTCCGGTAAAGAAGCTTTTGCAAGCCTCGAAAAACTTGCCGTCATCGAACCTGAAGAACGGGAGAAAATACAATACCAGGAAGCATACGAACGATGGAAAAACAGAATTAGGGAATGAACAGGTATCCGATGCAGGATACACAATTTATTAAACTATTAATAATCCGGTCGTGCACCATGCACTTCGCACCGTGCACCCCAAAAACTAAATTTATATGGAAGTTTTAAAAGGAAGTAAAGAATTTTTCCCCGGAATTGGAAAAATCAAATTTGAAGGTAGAGAAAGTAAAAATCCGCTGGCTTTTCGCTGGTACGACGAAAATCGGGCAGTATTGGGAAAAACCATGAAAGATTGGTTTCGTTTTTCCATGGCTTATTGGCATACACTGTGTGCTGAAGGCGGCGATCCATTCGGGCCCGGAACAAAGGTATTTCCATGGAATGTAGGCTCGGACGCTATCAGCCGGGCTAAATACAAAATGGATGCGGCTTTTGAATTTATGACTAAGTTGGGAATGTCGTTTTATTGTTTTCACGATGTGGACTTGGTGGATGAAGGAAAATCTTTTACCGAATACGAAAGTAATTTGGCTAAAATAGTCGATTATGCAAAAGAAAAACAAACGGCATCCGGTGTCAAATTACTTTGGGGTACTGCCAATGTGTTCAGTCATCCACGTTATATGAACGGCGCTGCTACAAATCCCAATTTCGAATCGGCGGCTTGGGCCGGAGCGCAAATCAAAAATGCCATTGATGCAACAATTGCTTTAGAGGGGGCCAATTACGTTTTTTGGGGAGGTCGCGAAGGTTATATGAGCCTGCTAAACACCGATATGAAACGGGAAAAAGACCATTTGGCCATGATGTTGACCCTTGCTCGCGATTACGGCCGCAAACAAGGTTTTAAAGGAACTTACCTTATCGAACCTAAACCGATGGAGCCAACGAAGCATCAATATGATGCGGATACGGAAACCGTAATCGGATTTTTACGTCACTACGGTTTGGATAAAGATTTCAAAGTAAATATCGAAGTAAACCATGCAACTTTGGCAGGACATACTTTTGAACACGAATTGCAAGCAGCTGCCGACGCCGGATTATTAGGTTCTATCGACGCTAATCGAGGCGATTATCAGAATGGATGGGATACCGACCAATTCCCTGTCGACATTTACGAATTAATTCAAGCCATGTTGGTAATTATCGAAGCCGGCGGACTTGGAAACGGCGGAACAAATTTCGATGCTAAAACGCGCCGCAATTCAACCGATTTGGAGGATATTTTTATTGCTCATATTTCCGGTATGGATGTTTTTTCCCGCGCTTTAGTTTCTGCCGCCGATATTCTTGAAAATTCGGATTACAGGAAATTACGTTCCGAACGCTATGCGTCTTTCAACTCCGGCAATGGAAAAGCTTTTGAAGAAGGTAGATTAACTCTTGAAGACTTGCGAAATATTGCCGCAAAGAGTAATGAACCCGCTCAAATCAGCGGCAAACAAGAATTGTACGAAGCAATCGTCAACATGTATATCTAAATCGGTACACAGTGTACGAGATACACTGTGCACTTTAATCTTAATTATCATGGGAAACAAAAAAAATTATAACTCAAGCTATATTATTGCGATAACATTAGTCGCTACAATAGGCGGCTTACTATTCGGATACGATACCGCCGTAATTTCCGGAGCGGAAAAATCCATCGAAGCCTATTTGATTCTTCCGTTGGGATTAAGCGCTTTTGCACATGGAGCAACCGTCTCCAGCGCTTTAATCGGATGTATTATCGGAGGAGCGATTTCAGGCTTCTTATCTAATCGTTCAGGTAGAAAAAAATCGTTGTTAATTGCAGCGATTTTGTTTTTCGCATCCGCTTTAGGTTCGGCTTATCCCGAATTTCTTTTCTTCAGGAAAGGAGAACCAACAATGGGCCTGTTGTTGATATTCAATTTCTACCGAATCATCGGCGGGATTGGGGTAGGATTGGCTTCAGCCGTATGTCCGATGTACATCGGCGAAATCTCTCCCGCTCATATTCGAGGGCGTTTAGTTTCTTTTAATCAATTTGCGATCATCTTCGGAATGTTGGTTGTTTATTTCGTAAATTGGGGAATTGCCAACGGACAAACGATCGGATGGATTAATGAATTGGGATGGAGATATATGTTTGCTTCTGAAGCTATTCCGGCAGGACTGTTCTTTCTGTTATTATTTTTCGTGCCTGAAACGCCGCGCTACCTGGCTTTAATCCGTCAAGATAAAAAAGCGCTGTCTGTTTTGGAAAAAATAAATAACAGCAAAGAAACGGCCGAAAAAATTCTATCGGAAATAGAAAGTACAATTACCGAAAAAACAAAATCATTTTTGTTTTCTTACGGTAGAAAAGTCATCATTATCGGCATCTTATTATCTGTATTTCAACAATTTGTCGGCATCAATGTCGCTCTATATTATGCGCCTCGCATATTCGAAAGTATGGGAGCGGCAAAAGATGCTTCCATGTTGCAAACCATTGTAATGGGATTAGTAAATGTGATATTTACCGTTCTTGCTATTGTTACCGTAGATAAATGGGGACGTAAACCATTGCTCATTACCGGCTCTATCGGCATGGCTGTCGGCATGTTTGCCATTTCCGTATTATCGTTCAATAATATTATAGGAATAAGCACGCTTGTATTTATCATTCTCTTTACGGCCTCATTTATGATGTCGTGGGGACCAATTTGTTGGGTATATATCTCCGAATTATTCCCTAACAGAATCAGAGGGCAGGCGGTAGCAATAGCTGTTGCAGCACAATGGGCTGCCAACTATTTTATTTCTTCTACTTATCCTCCAATGATGGAATTCAGCGGAAGTATGACGTATGGATTTTATGGCCTGATGGCTGTCCTGTCCGCTTTATTCGTCTGGAAAATGATTCCTGAAACGAAAGGGAAATCATTAGAAGAAATCGAAAAAATTTGGAAAAAGAAATAAACATCAACAGAGAGTGTATAAAAACCTGTAATTTCAACTGACTTTTTATACACTCTTTTTTCAGTCATGTATTTCTCCCTTTTTCCCAAGATGAATATCTTTAAATGTTACAATTGAGATACTTCATGTAACATCGTTTCGGGAGTTTTTCAAAACTTGATTTTATCTTTGCTGTTGCGTAGAAGCAATAAACTTAATATTCATATTATGAAAAACATTCTTATTTTGAAATCAAGTCGATTTTTATTCGTATTCCTTTTTATTTCTTTGTACCTTCCGGCACAAAACAATGCTATATCAAATGCCGTACATACCGTTTCCGAACTTAAATTACCAAAGTTGATCAGCGACGGTATGATATTGCAACGCAATATGCCTGTGAAAATCTGGGGTTGGGCTTCGCCTAATGAAGCCATTACCTTGAATTTCAACCACTCGGATTACCGAACGTCAGCCGATAGCAACGGGAATTGGGAAATTTCGCTTGCACCCCAAGAGGCCGGAGGACCTTATTCAATGACTATTCGGGCAAGCAATTCAATTACAATTAATAATATTTTGATAGGAGATGTTTGGATCTGCTCCGGACAATCAAATATGGAATTACCGGTAGAAAGAGTAGCCCCTGTCTATGAACAAGAAATTGAGGCGGCCCGCAATCCGTATATCCGTCATTTCGAAGTACCTAAAACGTATAATTTTAATGAACCGCAAGCGGATCTAAAATTCGGCCGGTGGATCGAAGCCGATCCGGTTTCCGTTCTTGATTTCTCGGCTGTTGCCTATTTTTTCGCGAAAGAACTTTACGACCGTTACCAAATTCCAATCGGTTTAATCAATGCCGCTTTGGGAGGTTCTCCGGCAGAAGCGTGGATCAGTGAGGACTCTCTCAAACGATATCCGGCCTATTATGAAGAAGCGCAACGTTTCAAAGCCCCCGACTTAATCAATCAAATTGAAACAGACGATCGACACAGAATATTTACATGGTATGAAGAATTATATAAAAAAGACAAAGGCTATAGCGATCCTTCAAATCTTTGGTACTCGGCAGATGTAAACACATCCGATTGGAGAACGATGAATGTTCCGGGTTATTGGGCGATGGAAAATAACAAACCGGTGAATGGCGTGATGTGGTTCGAAAAAAAAATCGATGTTTCAGCTTCACTCGTAAATCAGCCGGCAAAATTGATTTTAGGATGTATTGTGGATGCCGATTCGGTTTATATAAATGGGAAATTTATTGGTACGACAAGTTATCAATATCCTCCAAGAAGATACGACGTCCCTTCCGGAATTCTAAAAGAAAAAAATAATTCCATTACGGTTCGGATAATTAGCAATTCCGGTCGAGGCGGCTTTGTTGAAGATAAGTTTTACGGGTTGGTTTTCGACGGACAAACCATTGATTTAAGTGGCGAATGGAAATACAAACAGGGAGCGCAAATGGAAGCTTTGAAAGGTGAAACGTTTATTCGCTGGAAACCGCTTGGTCTATATAACGCCATGATAGCCCCTTTAGTAAATTACTCGATAAAAGGCGCAATTTGGTATCAGGGTGAAGCAAATACACGTAATCCTTTGGAATACCGTAATCTTTTTGCCACGCTGATCAACGATTGGCGAAGCAAATGGAAACAAGGCGATTTCCCATTTCTATTTGTTCAACTGGCAAACTTTATGAAATCATACGATCAACCGACGGAAAGCAATTGGGCGGCGTTGCGGGAAAGCCAATTAAAAACACTTGAATTGCCTAATACCGGAATGGCAGTCGCCATCGACATCGGCGAATGGAACGACATTCATCCCTTAAACAAGCAAGATGTGGGAAAGCGTTTGGCATTAGCTGCCCATAAATGGGCCTATAATAATGATGAAATAGAATTTTCAGG
>JAIRLY010000052.1 GCA_031259075.1 Dysgonamonadaceae bacterium
GGGACAGCATGTTGGTAGAAAACGGGGTTTATTTTCACCGTCGCCCGTCCCGTCAGGGACGGAATGTGGAGAGAGCATCCACCGAATCATATTCTGTCCCTGACGGGACAGGGAAAGGCAGGAGAGGCCCGTATTTTCTACCGACATTTTGTCCCTACGGGACAGACGGCTTTCAAGAACTAAGAGTTAAGAACGGAAGGCACCTTTCTCGCCGCGAAGAATCCCATAGCCGTCAGGTTAAGGCTGAAAGCCTTTCGTGCTTTCGTGCTTTCGCCCTTTCGCCCTTTCGCCCTTTCGCCCTTTCGTGCTTTCGCCCTTTCGCCCTTTCGTGCTTTCGCCTTTTCGCGCTTAACTTAAAGACCGGCTTTTTTTTCAGCTACTTTCGGCGCAGTCGCCCTGAAATTCAAGAATAAAATTTACAATCTTAAAAATAGTTCGTATATTTGCGCTTCATTGGCAAAGTAAGAATAACATGAAAATTAAAAATAGACTCCTCTTCGTATTTACAGGTATATTCATTTTTTTTGCAAGCTTGTCATTCGCTCAAACTCAGGTTGTTAAAATAAGCGCTTTAAAAACAAACGATTATGGAGTGCGGTATGTCCTTCCGAAAACCGTTTTGAAAATTGATATTGAATATAGTGAAACGAAACAGAAAGGAGGCATATATGCTAAATACGCATCCCGATATTTAGGCGTCAGCGACGCAGATGTTATTATGGAAGATGGTACTTACTATACACTTGAGAAAGTTTCTGTTACCGAAGCAAGCGTTCCAAACAAAGAACAATCGTACTTGGTTACATTCAAATCCAAAACGACGGCGCCTTTTGTCTGTCTTACGGAAGATGGTGTCATCTGTACTATAAATGCCGATTATACTCCGGAATCGATACCTGTTTCGCCGAAAACTTCTTCCGCATCTCCAGCCGAATCATTTGTACTTAGTCCACAATCGGTTTATACGGAAGAATATCTTCGGGCAGGATCTGTAAGCAAAATGGCGGAAGTGGCCGCTAAAAATATTTATAAGATCAGGGAAAGCCGTCAGGACATTCTAACCGGTGAGGCGGAAAATGTTCCTAAAGACGGCGAAGCCATGAAAATTATTCTTCGGAATTTAGATGCTCAAGAAACCATTTGGAGAGAATTATTTACCGGTTCAGCCGAAACGGTCAAACACACAAAGCAATTAATCATTGAACCGGTTGCCGAAACCAAAAAAGAAATCCTTTTCCGCTTTTCAAACTATTTTGGGGTAGTGGAAGTCGATAACTTAAGCGGAGAGCCGGTTTATTGGAATCTGAAAGATTTAAAAACAGTGGAAATTCCGGAAGCGGATCCCAAGAAGAAAGAAAAAGAACCTCAAAGCATTGTGTATAATATTCCCGGCAAAGTAGAAATAAAAATCTATACCGGCAAGAAAAAACTTTACGCTACTACCGTAAATGTTACACAATTTGGGACCACGCAAATATTAGGAACTTCCTTATTTGAAGATAAAAAAGCGCCCGTTCGGGTTTATTTTTATCCCACTACCGGAGCAATCAAGCAAATAAGACAATAAAATACGAATTAAATTATATTTATCAAACAAAAAATTTATGGAAATTGTAAAAATTGTTAGTCGGGAAATTTTGGATTCAAGAGGGAATCCAACTGTAGAAGTAGATGTACATTTAGCATCGGGATTTGTAGGTCGTGCGGCTGTTCCTTCCGGAGCGTCTACCGGAGAAAATGAAGCGCTGGAATTGCGCGACGGCGATAAAAAACGTTACGGTGGAAAAGGCGTTTTGAAAGCGGTCGATAATATCAACAAGGTGATTGCTCCTGCTATATTAGGAATGAACGCTTTAGAACAACGTTCCATTGACAAAAAAATGCTGGCATTAGACGGAACTCCTACTAAATCGAAATTGGGTGCAAATGCTATCTTAGGCGTTTCTTTAGCTGTTGCCCGGGCTGCTGCCGAATATTTGCAAATTCCATTATACCGCTATATCGGAGGTACGAATACTTACATATTGCCGGTTCCGATGATGAATATCATCAATGGCGGTTCTCATTCGGATGCGCCTATCGCCTTTCAGGAATTTATGATTCGTCCGGTCGGCGCTTCCCGTTTCAAGGAAGGTTTGCGGACGGGCGCCGAAGTTTTTCACGCCTTGAAAAAAGTATTGCACGACAGAGGTTTAAGTACTGCGGTGGGCGATGAAGGCGGTTTTGCTCCTGCATTGAAAGGAACGGAAGATGCATTGGAAGCAATCATACAGGCAATTAAGAATGCCGGATATGAACCGGGAAAAGATGTAACGATTGCTTTAGATTGCGCTTCTTCCGAATTTTATAAAGACGGTATCTACGATTACGCCAAATTTGAAGGTACTAATGGAGCAAAAAGAACATCTGCGGAACAAGCCGATTATTTGGCTCAACTGATTGCCGAATATCCGATTGATTCGATTGAAGACGGCATGAGCGAGAACGATTGGGACGGCTGGAAATTACTTACAGCAAAGATCGGCGATAAATGTCAATTGGTAGGAGACGATTTGTTTGTTACGAACGTAGACTTTTTGAAGAAAGGTATCGAATTGGGTTGCGCAAACTCTATTTTGATTAAGGTAAATCAAATCGGTTCGTTGAGCGAAACGTTAGACGCTATCGAAATGGCTCACCGTGCCGGTTATACTTCTGTAACATCTCACCGTTCGGGAGAAACCGAAGATTCTACAATTGCCGATATTGCTGTGGCGACAAACTCCGGACAAATCAAAACCGGATCTTTGAGTCGCTCCGACCGTATGGCAAAATACAACCAATTGCTCCGTATCGAAGAAGAATTAGGCGATTTGGCTGTTTATGGTTATAAAAGCGTGCAACGGGTGAAATAATAACCGGAAGTTCTAAGAATAGAAATATCTCAGTACCGTAGGCGTCGCATACAGATAACAAAGGTTGACGGAAGCGTAATCCGGATAACTGATATGAGGCCCTGCGGTGTGATAATATTTCACAATCATTCCAGGTAATGCGTTACCTGTCCCGATATTTGAAAGAGTGAAATCTCACAAAGTTTTATATTGAATTGCGCTTGCAACAATCGTTCTTCGGCTTCCAGCAAACTGTTTTGAGCTTCCCGTAATTCAATTCCCGACAGATCGCCTAAGCGATAACGTTCTATGGCTATTTCATAATTTTCCCGCGCTGCTTCCAGATTCTCTTTTTCCAAGTTGATCAACTCCAAATTATTCCGGTAGGCCATCCACACATTCGACAAATCGGCATTCAAAGACAACTCCAATCGTTCGTGTTCCAGATTCCGGTTTTGAATCGTAATACGGGCATTCTTTTGTTCCCGGTTTCGGTTCAGGCCGTCAAAAAGATTATATCCTAAAGTGAAACCGTAATTGAAACCCAAGTTGTTTTGTTGTTTAACATTCGAAGCCTCATAAAGATTCAAGGTATAACCATAGCCGACATTCAACTTTAAATAAGGAAAATTGCGCGATTGAAAGGCATTCAAATCCAGTTCACTTAAGGTTTTATTTCTTTCGGAAAGCAACAAACGAGCATTTGCCGCTAACGTTTTTTCCCATAACGATTGTTTGTTAAGCAAAACAGTAGATTCAATAATCGTATCACAAACGGTTAATTTTTTAGAAACATCTTCCAATGCCATTAATTGATTTAACCCGATAGCAGAGGTATTTACAACCTCGTATTGTTTGATTAGATTAGAACTGTCGGCATTAAAATCGACTCGGGCTTGCTGCAAGTCCAATCGCGACATCGAACCGATATTGTAGCGAGCTTCCACAATCCGCAACCGTTCTTTGGAAAGCGAAACGGCATATTCCAAATTCTTAAGCCGCAATTTTTGCCTTACATAATTGTAATATTCCGAAGTAAGATTGGAAATAAGATTTTCGATTGATAAACGCGTACTTATTTCGCCCATGCGTTGAAATTCTTTCAAACGGGCATACTCGGTCTGCATACGAAAACCATCAAAGGCCGTCCAATTTAAATCTAACCCGATAGTAGCTCCCTGGTTAAAAACACTCCTGTTTTTAGTGGTAGAGCCATCCGTCAACGTTTGTTCTACATCCGTTATTGAACCGTTGTATCCCGCACCAACGTCCAAGACCGGCAAAATTCCGGCATTCCCTAACGTAGCGTTATTATTAGCTATTTGTTGTTCATTGCGAATAATACGAATGTCGTAGTTTCGTTCCAAACCGGTTTCTAAGACGCGTTTCAAATCGTAAATTTCCTGAGCAGACAATGAGGATATAAAAGAAATGAAAGAAATAAAAAAAATAAAGCGTATTTTATAAGTTATCTTTTTTTCATCACTTAGTGTGTAATACATCATTTTAGATATTTAATTTTTATGCACAAAGAAAACAATTTATTTTTTAATAAACAAAGATTCTGAACGTTAAAACGTAGTTGTAACATCTGCTTTGAAATTGACACGACTATTCGAAAGAAAAATTGCCCTTGTCCGGTCAGGAACAAAACGGATTTTCGCCCTGTGAAAGCGCCGGACCAATCGTATCCGGAAGATAATATGGCCATAAAATACGGTTAAAAAAAGCCGAAAATAAATATAACCGGAAAATAAAGATTACAATTCTTTTACTTTTTTTACATCCATTTTTTTGATTAAGCATTTATTATCAATAAAATAAAACAATAAAAGACAAAATTCATTTACTTTTTATTTATATAAAAATTACTTTATTTTAATAATCAATACATTTGTATTATTATATTAAATAATATTCATTCTTATAAACAGAAGTAACATGAAAAATTTACACATTAGAATTTTAGTATTCGTATGCCTGTGGGCATTATCTTCGAGTGATTTGTTTTCGTTCACTGTCAAATGGAAAGTGACGGAAGGAAGTTGGACCAACATGTACATTTATGCATGGCAAATAGACGACGAATCGCAAAAGCCCTTTGGCGACTGGCCCGGAACAAAGGTCAACGCCGGAAGCGACGGCTGGTATGTGGTGAATATCACCGACGGATTGACGGTCGGGATAGTCATTAACGGCGGAAGCGATCAACCGCAATTGGGAGACATAAAACCGCTGTCTGCCGACGCATGCTACAATGTGAATCTGCAAGCGCTTACGTATAGCCCGGTTAATTGTGAAACGGGAGAACCGGTACTCACTCCCGCTTACACAATCAAATGGAGAGTAGTGGACGGCGCTTGGGACGAAATGTATATCTATGCCTATGCAGGAAACCCCGAAAAAATGTATGGCGAGTGGCCCGGTAGACAAGTGACGGCAACCGACGGCTGGTATGCGGTTACTATTCCGGAGGGACAAATAGCAGGTAAGGTAATCTTTAACAACAACAACGGAAGTCAATTGCCGGGATCTGGCGAAGAAGGAATTACCGTAACGGAAGACGCCTGTTTTGAACTCGATCTTATTCAATTGATTCCTCCAACCCTGATAGACTGTAGTCTCACGGGAATGAAAAATATCCGGACGGAAAACATCGTCGTATATCCCGATCAATCCGATAAACTCCAAATTCAAAGCAAAAAAGAGATTGCCGAAGTGGATATTTACAATCCTTGGGGAAACCGGTTGATAAATGAGAAAAACATTCGTTCCTCTGTGAATATAAACACATTGGAAACAGGTCTTTATTTGGTTCACATCACGTTTGCGGATGGAACAACCTGTACGCAAAAAATAGTGAAAAAATAAGATTTATTATGATAGCCACGCCCAAAAGAAATGAATGGGTTCGATTTTAATTTTTAATTTTTAATTTTATTTTTTATGAAAAAAATTCATCTAATATTATTAATCTTTTTGGGGTGTACCGGAATGTTCAATTTGCACGCATCATCCGGACAGGCGTTAGCCCATGTTTCACCCCCTGCGCTTCCCGACCCTGCTTTTGAAGCATTTGAAGGACTTGTCACTTATCGCTTCAAGATTCCATGGGAAGGAATATATTTATATGTAGAAGGCTATAAAAACAACGCCAATCAAGACGTTACAGCCTCATGGCCCGGCAACCTGATCACTCCGGACTCAGACGGTTTCTACTGTTTCACTTACGATAACAGCAGTTACGAATGGATAAACGGAAAATTAAACGATTCCCCCTCCGGCGCTCACAACAACCTCCTCTACAGAAGCGGGAGCGACGATCTCAAAGATGGAAATGCCTACTGGATACTTTACGACGATAACGGCAACTGGCAAACACCGCAACAAGACTGGCCGCAAGCACGAAACACAGACGGAAACGCTCCGCAACAACCCTCGACGATCTATTTAGGCGATACAGGGCTTCTCTTCGGCTGCGACAGTTGGGGAACCGTAAACACCAACTGGACAAAATGGAGAATTTGGATTTCCCAGACGCAAGACTTGAAAGCCGGTTTCACCACAGACTACGTAAGCGATAAAACCGGAAACGATTACAGCGACAGCGAACACAAAACAGCTCCCTCGCCCCAATTCACCGCTACGGGAACATGGTATTGGGGCATACAGGTCGATTACGGCGAAAACCCCATTGCATGGTATGCTCAAGCAGGTACGGCATGGAACGATATGATTACGGCAGGCGAATTAAGTTCCAAAGCAAATCTGAGTGTAAATGTACTTCCCATCAATAGTCCGGTAAACCCAAGCGCCCAAACGCCTACCGGCGGCATTGATTTATCATGGACAAAAAACGCTCAGGCACATGATGTAATGATCGTCCGCATCCAATCGGGACAATCGTTCACCGAACCGGTACAGGGAACCGAATATCTCATAAACGGAACCATCGGAAACGGAAAAGTAATCTACATCGGAGATGCCGAATCATGGAACGACAATGCAGATTTGGCGGCAGCAACGGGATATACCTACAAATTTTATTCCGTAAACAAGCACTATTACAGTCAGGGAATAGCCTCAAGCGAAGTAACAACGCCCGGTTCGGCTGCAACCGATCATTTCCGCTCCAACGGCAGCGGCGCATGGAACGAAATAGCATGGCAATCGTCTTCCAACAACGAACTTTGGATCGACGCCTCGCTTATCCCCACGGCAAGCGCAGCAAGCATAACAATACAAGAAGGAAACACAGTCTCATATACGGGAAACCTTACCTTGAGCGGTGACTTCTACCTCTCGAAAAACGCCGAATTTATCAGTACGGGAACATTGACCGCCTCTAAAATTTATGTAAAAGTAAAGGCCGAAGAATTCGATAAATGGTACTTTGCCGGATTTCCCTTTGCCATAAGCAGCATTGCAGGCGTCACCCTTTCAGGCGATCCGTTCACCAAAGGCACGCATTACGATCTGGCCACCTACAACGAAGTAACCCGCGCGAGTCACGCCTCCGGATGGGAATACGAAACGAACCTGCCCCTCGCCGCAGGAAAAGGATATGCTTTTTGGGTAAGCGCCGATGTGAAAGATTTGAGTTTGACGCTGGAAGCAACGACTACGGATATCAGCGACGCCGTCAAAACGTCGGCCACAACGACGCTGACTTATACTACCGGTACGGGACTTGATTCGGACAAAGGCTGGAACTTCATTGCCCACCCGATCGCTTCTTCCGCTTCGGTAGCCTTGGGCGCCGGTAGCGGCAATTTTCTTTACACTTACAACCCCGTAGACGGTTCATACGCTACGAGCGAAGGTACGGTAGAGAATTTAAAACCGTTCGACGCCTATTTCGTGAAAACGGCGGAAACCTCCAATAAAGACCTCTCATTCTCAAACAGTTGGCAAGGAAGTCAATCGCTCAACGGAACGGAAGAAAAAATGACTCTCTACATGGGCGACAACCATTCGTCCTACAAGAGCATTATCCGCACAAAAGCGCAATCGACCGACGGTTACGACGCCTTGTACGACGCGCCTCACCTGATGCCGCTGCTCCCCCAAACGCCTCAGATCTACACCCTGATTCAAACGGAAAAGATGGCGATCAACAGCATTACAGGAAATGCTCCGGTCGCATTAGGCGTTCGCGTACCGGTAGCGGGAACGTACACCATTAGCTGGAACAATCTATTCGTTGATAAGCAGGCAAGATTGCACGACAATCAGGGAGCAACCATCGACATGAACGAACGCTCGTCTTATACATTTACTACCACCGCAGGAAATGAAATAAACGACCGTTTCTCCATTCGGTTTACTCTTACAGGCATTTCGCAAGTGGACAACGAATCGCTGAAAATCTATTCTACCGATGGAGAAATTGTATTGGAAGGATTAAGCGGTAATACAAGCATCCGTTTATACGATTTGTTGGGAAAAAACATTCATCAAGCATTGACCTCCGGAAAATCGTACCGGATAAAGGTTCCGGATAGAGGAATATACATTATCGAAGCGAATAAGGTAAGAAGCAAAGTGATTTGCAGATAAACGAATTAGTAACATAAAATCATATCAAAATGAAAAAAATAGTAGCGATATTAACATCCTGCTTTTGCTTGGGACTGCTTGGTTTACATGCGGAAACCAAGCATAAGAGCGGATTTAACGGGTACAAGTCGGCTGCTGAAAATTATTCGGCAAGCAAAACATACGCTCCAAGCGCATTATCTGATGAAGGAGGGCTGAGAGCCGACGAAGGAGGAGCTCCTTCTTTTCCGGCAGATCCGGGTACTACGCCTATTGGAACGGGACTGGGGATAATATCCTTGTGTTCATGTGTGTATATATTATTTCAATCACGTAAAAAAAATGAAAAAACAATATGAAAAAGTATTTATTTATTTTAATTGCAATAAACTGTTTTAGCTTTGATACTTTAGCCGATAGATGGATAGGAAGTTCATTCATTATTTTTAATGAAGTCTTTTATCGAGGAAGCAAAGGTGGATATGAAGGTGATAATGGAGAGTTTAACAGTAAAAATTTAGGCGTCATAGAAGCAGATTTTACCTTAGGTGGTGAAGTACAGGTATATGATGGATATAATGTGGATGCAAAAATGGGGTATAAAATTGAAAAGGGAGCAGAATGTGTTTTAACGTTACCCTATATAGGAACAGACGGGAATAATTCCAAATATCAATCTACGGGTGAAAACGTATCCATTGCTGGATTAGCCGCCGGAAGTTACAACATTAGTGTATGGTTTTATCAAACGAGCGGTTCAGAAGCGATCTACGATAGTAACGGTGGCCATAATTATGTAGCAACATTCACTGTTCCGCCTTTCAACCCTGTATTTCATGGAACTTCCGGAGAGAATTTATTATGGAGTAAATCCAATACAAATAATGCATTAGTCGTTCAAACAACAAATCTCTCATGGAATCCGATAGACGGGACTTCTTATTCTGGTGGTGAAAACCTTCATGAAGATGTAACTTTTATCTATTTAGGATCTGAAACATCTTGTAGTTTAGGAAATGGAGAGGGTGTTTATAAAATCTACTCGGTTGACGATAATAATAACTACAGCTCA
>JAIRLY010000080.1 GCA_031259075.1 Dysgonamonadaceae bacterium
TTATTCCAATTCTCAACTCCGTCGGTATAATTGCGGAATTTGTAATGGAAGACGCCATCTCCCGATACCGACATAAACTCGGAGAATGCCGACCACCAGCCGGTAGAACAATCTGTTTCACCAACAATAATCGTTGTGCTTTCTTCTTCTTCGGCTTCAGGCATGGATGTTTCTTTTTCACCAATCGTATTTCGGTAGATTTTCAGGTCGTCCACCCAGATTTTGCATGGTTGAGTATTCGGCGCATAAGCGATATAAAAATAAGGCAAAGCGGCAACGGCTTGCACCACTGCCGGCATATCAAAATCAGTAACGGTTTTGTCGATTACTTTCGTGCTGTCAATGTGCACAAAGTAACCGGTATTAGTAATGGCAATGGCTAAGTAATGCCATTCTCCTGCCGTTATCAATCCGTGTTCAGGGTTCGGAATATTGTCTTCGTAAGTACCTTCGACACCGGTATATTTCAGTTTTCCATCGATGGTAAATGACAATCCCTTGTCGTCCGTATCCAGGAAAGAAAAGAGAGCGCTCGTTAAGTTTTGCGTTTCACCTTCTTCAGGAGCGGCATACTTAATCCACATAGTCAGTGAAACGGCATTTTGTACTTTTACCTTATTCAACGGATTAGCCATACGTGCATATCCATCTTCGGCATAAAAGACCCGTCCGCGTTCTGCGTCTTCTACCAGCGTCGGTTCGTTCCCATCCGGATATTCAAAAAGTTGAATCTCTTCCGAATTTAACTCCTCTTCAAAAGTCAGATTTATCAGTTGCTCAAGTTTCGGATAGATCTGGTTTCCTGCCGGGGGGTCTGACAGTCCCCATTCCTGACAAGAAATCATGCCGAAAATTGCAACTAAAGTCATGCTAATAAGCGGCTTTTTCCTTTTCTTTTCATTATTTTTCTTCATAAACATAGATATTAGAAATTAATAAATACAGTAATATTTTTTTAGATTTAAAACTTTGTTTTTTTTCGGGATACGAATGTGTTTCAATGCTTTAATAATATCTTTGCACATTCTAAAAATCGGTGAACCATCGACTATCCAAAATCTTTCGTAAATGTTTCGTACAAATGTATTTCGACGATAAATAATGAGCGATATGTTCATAGGCATGTGTAATATGTTAATATTCATTTTAATTAAATAATTTTGATGCAAAACTAAATAGTAGTATATATTATAAGGTGGACAAATGGCTATTTAAGATGAACAATTGAATTTTATGCTGAAAAACATATTTTGAATTATACTATTCTCCATTTTTAGTCGGTGAATTTCAAATTGTCGCATTAAAATGCAATTATTATATTTAATGCAATTATTATGTTTAAAGTCGTGAAAACGGGATTATTCTCGACGGGTAAAAACAAACAAATAAGTTGTTTTGCTGTCCATCCAAATTTAATTAACTGAATCTATATAAGTAGATTAGAAAAGTATTTGTATCATACTTGAAAAAGTTGTATCTTTCATATACCAAGTTACATTGAGAGATTGAATCTACACATCTAAAAATTTCATCATTCGTTGCGATAAATCACGCAAAATTTATTACTTTTGCCCATCATTTTTGAAATCATTAAGAAACAAGACAAACATGAATATTTCATATAATTGGCTGAAAGATTATATTCTTTTCGATTTATCTCCGGAACAATTATCCGAAGCGCTTACTTCCATCGGTTTGGAAACAGGAAACATCGAAGAAGTGGAACCTGTCCGGGGCGGATTGAAAGGTTTGGTTGTCGGCAAGGTTATTCGCTGTGAAGAGCATCCCAATTCCGACCACTTGCATATCACAACAGTCGATTTGGGTAACGGCGAACCGCAACAAATTGTTTGCGGAGCGCCCAATGTGACCTCCGGACAAAAAGTGATTGTGGCAACCGTCGGAACAACTTTGTATGCGGGAAATGAATCGTTCACAATTAAAAAATCCAAAATCAGAGGTGTGGAATCCAACGGTATGATTTGTGCCGAAGATGAAATCGGTATCGGGAACAATCACGACGGAATTATCGTTCTTCCTGAAAGCGCTCCGGTCGGAACTCCAGCCAAAGAATATTATAAAATAAAAAGCGATTATGTTTTGGAAGTAGACATTACTCCCAATCGTATTGATGCTGCTTCTCACTACGGCGTAGCCCGTGATTTGGCTGCATATCTTTCGGCGCAAGAGGCAATGTGCAAGACGGAGAAAGGTCCGTATGCTCTGAAACTCCCAAGTGTGGATGATTTTCAAATAGAAGATCTTGCTCCGGCAATTACGGTGGAAGTGGAAAATGCAACGGCTTGTCCGCGCTATAGCGGCATTACTATCAAAAATGTAACGGTAAAAGAAAGTCCCGAATGGTTGAAACAACGCTTGGAAACGATTGGTGTCCGTTCTATCAATAATGTAGTGGATGTCACTAATTATGTTTTACACGAGATAGGACAACCGCTTCACGCTTTCGATTTGAAGAAAATCAAAGGGAATCGGGTGATTGTCAAAACACTTCCCGAGGGAACTCCGTTTGTGACCTTAGACGGCGTGGAACGAAAACTTTCCGACAAAGACTTGATGATCTGCAACGCAGAAGGAGGAATGTGTATCGGCGGCGTTTTCGGAGGATTGGATTCCGGCGTTACGGAAACAACGCAAGACCTGTTTCTCGAATCGGCTTATTTCAGTCCTGCTTGGATTCGTAAATCCGCCCGTTATCACGGATTAAATACCGACGCATCATTCCGTTTCGAACGAGGCGTCGACCCAAACAACACTGTATATGTATTGAAACGAGCCGCTCTATTAATTAAGGAAGTGGCAGGAGGAACAATTACAGGAGAAATTCAGGACGTTTATCCGTTTAAATTCACCAACCCTGTAGTAGAATTATCTCTTCAAAAAGTTGACCGTTTAGTCGGAAAACAAATTCCAAAAGAGGCCGTTGCCTGCATTTTAAAAAATCTCGAAATCGAAATTTTAGAGAAAAAAGGTGACTGTTGGAAATTAAGCATACCTACTTACCGTGTTGATGTCGTCCGCGAGGTGGATGTAATTGAAGATATTCTCCGTATCTACGGATACAACAATGTCGAAATAGATGAAGAAGAAGTCAAATCAACACTTTCTTATCAAACACCAACCGATAAAAGTTATAAATTACAACATTTAATTTCGGAACAACTTACGGGAATCGGGTTCAATGAAATTCTAAATAATTCGCTTACTTCCGGTTCGTATTATGAAAATTTAATCTCTTTTCCTAAAGTCAATTGCGTAGTATTGAAGAATCCGTTGAGTACAGATTTGGACGTCATGCGGCAAACTTTATTATTCGGAGGACTGGAATCCATCGAATACAATCGAAATCGTAAGAATCCGGACTTGAAATTTTACGAATTTGGTAATACATATTTTCATTTTCCGGAAAGATTAAAAGACGACGATTACTTAACGGCTATCAAAGAAGAGTTTAAGCTGGCTTTGTGGTTGACGGGAAATTCCATAACAAACAACTGGATTCATCCAACTGAAAAAACATCGTTTTATGAATTAAAAGCGTATATCGAAAATATTTTTTCTCGTTTAAATATTTCACAAAAGAAAATAGTGTATAAATCGTTCCAAAATGATATTTTTTCAAACGGATTAGCCGTCGAAACATTTTCCGGAAGGCCGCTTGGTATATTAGGAATTATTCAAAAAAACATTTGTAAAAATTTTGATATTCAAGCGGATGTTTATTTTGCCGAATTAAACTGGGACGCGTTGATGAAAGAAAATAAAAACAGACAGGTAAGTTATTCCGAAATATCCAAATTTCCTGCTGTAAAAAGAGATTTGGCATTGTTGTTGGATAAAAATATCTTGTTTTCGGAAATTGAAAAAGCGGCTTATCAAACAGATAAAAAACTATTGAAAGAAGTGAGCCTATTTGATGTATATGAGGGAAATAATTTACCGGAAGGAAAAAAATCCTATGCGGTAAGTTTCATTTTGCAAGATGAAGAAAAAACATTAAACGACAAACAAATAGAAACGCTAATGTCTCGGATTCAGAAAAATTTGGAAGAAAAATTAAACGCGAAACTCCGCTAATTAAACGTTGACAACCGGAATGTTTATCAATGTCAATTATTAATTATCAATTATCAATTATCAATAAAAAATGGGAAGAGCATTTGAATATCGGAAAGCAACAAAATTAAAAAGATGGGGCAATATGGCCCGCGTATTCACCAAATTGGGTAAACAAATCACGATTGCCGTAAAAGAAAGTGGTTCCGATCCGGATACCAATCCTCGTTTACGTGTTTTAATCCAACAATCCAAAAAGGAAAACATGCCGAAAGAAAATGTGGAAAGAGCAATTAAAAAAGCAACTTCCAAAGAGGCAGCCGATTACAAAGAAATGGTTTACGAAGGATATGGCCCGCACGGAATCGCTATCGTAGTGGAAACGGCAACAGATAATGCAACCCGGACAGTGGCTAATGTACGAAGTTATTTCAATAAATATGGTGGTTCGTTGGGGACAAGCGGCAGTTTGCAATTCCTTTTCGACCGTAAATGTGTATTCAAGATTACCCCAAAAGAAGATGTGAATTTGGAAGATTTGGAATTAGAATTGATCGATTTTGGAGTAGATGAAATCGAACGGGATGAAGAAGAAAACGCAATCTTGATTTATGGCGAATTTCAATCTTATTCTGCTATTCAGAAATATTTGGAAGAAAATGGATACGATATTCATAGCGCTGAATTTGAACGGATTCCAAACGATTACAAAGATGTTACTGATGAACAACGAACTACTTTGGAAAAATTATTGGACAAATTTGAAGAAGACGAAGATGTCCAGAACGTTTTTCATAATATGAGATAAATTTGTAGTTAGAAAAAACAGCCTATCGACATTATGGCAAAAAGCAAATCAACAACAGTTGGAAAAAATGTAAGTGACTTATTTTTAAAAAGCAAGAATTTCGTTAAAAGTAGTGCGACACACTATATTACGGGATTGATCATTTTGATAATTGCAGTTTATGCGATGATTTCGATGATTTCGTTTTTTTTTACAGGAATTGCCGACCAAAGCAAAATAGAAGGTCTTTCATTGTTTCATTACGACATAATTCAAGGAGTTGAAAATTGGACCGGAATGCGCGGCGCTATTCTAAGTAATATCTTGTTGAACGAATGGTTTGGCATTTCTTCTTTCTTCTTGTTGCTTTTTCTTATCTTTTTAGCCCTTCGACTGATGAAAGCAAAATATTTTCACTTGCTTCGCAGTTTTATAATTTGCGCTATGCTAACAATAGGATTGTCTGTCGCCTTATCATTTTTTTTAGGTGGTTTTTTCAAAGATACGACATTCTACATTGGTGGAAAACACGGTTTCATCCTTTCCGACTTGTTGGTTAACAATCTTGGTACACCCGGAACGTTATTGGTTATTATCTTATTTTTAGTAATTACCATGACTCTTATTACTCCTAAAACGATCCCTTTCCTTATCCATTTTACAGAATGGATAAAAAAGAAAATGAAAAAAAGAAAAAATGAAGATAACGGGGAAGATAACGAGGAAAGAAAAGAGGAAAGAAAAGAGGAAGATATGGCAATAAGTGTGCCGGAAGGAGATGAAATAATGGAAACTTTTCCGCCGGTTAAAAAAGATCCTCCAACCATTATCCGAATTGATAGCTCAACAGAAAAAAATGATGAAAGTGAGGAAGAAGATCTTGTAGCCAAATTAGGCGTTTACGATCCTACGCTGGATTTACCCCGCTATCAGTTTCCTACTTTGGATCTATTGAAGAAATACGAATCAAATGATACACAAGTAAATTACGAAGAACAAAACGAGAATAAAAATCGCATTATTAAGACTCTCGAAGATTACCATATTAAAATAAAATCAATTAAAGCTACCGTCGGACCAACAATTACTTTATATGAAATTGTCCCTGAAGATGGAATACGGATTTCGAAAATAAAAAATCTGGAAAGTGATATTGCTATGAGTTTAGCTGCTATCGGAATACGAATTATAGCTCCCATGCCGGGGAAAGGAACGATCGGAATTGAAGTACCTAATAAAAACCCGAAAATGGTTTCCATGTATTCGATTATTGCTTCCCGAAAATATCAGGAAGCCAAATATGAATTACCGATTGCTTTAGGAAAAACAATTACCAATGAGGTATTTATGGTCGATTTAACAAAAATGCCCCATCTATTGGTAGCCGGAGCGACCGGACAGGGTAAATCCGTAGGATTGAATGCTGCAATTACCTCCTTGTTATATAAAAAACATCCGGCGGAATTAAAATTCGTACTGATCGACCCGAAAATGGTCGAATTTAGTATTTATTCGGCCATCGAAAAACATTTTCTAGCAAAACTGCCGGACGCCGAGAAACCAATTATAACCGATTTTACCAAAGTAATTTACACCTTAAATTCCATAACGAAAGAAATGGACGACCGGTACGAATTATTAGAAAAAGCCGGATCCAGAAATGTAAAAGAATACAATGAAAAATTCATTAATCGTCAATTAAATCCTTTAAAAGGACATCGTTTTATGCCTTATATTGTGGTAATTATTGATGAGTTTGGCGATTTAATTATGACGGCCGGTAAGGAAATAGAACTTCCAATTGCCCGGATTGCTCAAAAAGCTCGCGCAGTAGGTATTCACATGATTATAGCTACGCAGCGTCCGACAACAAATATTATTACAGGAACTATTAAAGCTAATTTTCCGGCTCGGGTAGCTTTCAGGGTGACTTCCATGATTGATTCCCGCACAATTTTAGATGGTACCGGAGCCAATCAATTGATTGGACGAGGCGATTTGCTGTTTTTCCAAGGAAGTGATATGACGCGCGTGCAATGTGCTTTTGTTGATACTCCCGAAGTAGATAGAATATCCAAATTCATAGGAAATCAACCCGGTTACCCGACGGCCCACGAACTTCCCGAATTTACAGGAGAAGAAAATAAGGACAAAACGGGTTCGGTCGATTTATCCAATAAAGATGCTTTGTTTGAAGATGCTGCCCGCTTAATTGTTATCCATCAACAAGGATCGACATCTTTGATCCAACGCAAATTTGAAGTCGGATATAACCGTGCCGGCCGGCTGATGGATCAATTGGAAGCTGCCGGAATTGTGGGGCCAACGCAAGGAAGTAAACCCAGGGAAGTATATATCGCAGACGAATACCAGTTAGAAAAAATTTTAGATACTTTTAGATAATGAAAAAAATGATGGAAATGAAGGGTATATGTGTGCAACATACCGGTCGTCGGTTATTGATTGCCGGATGTTTTTTCTTTCTATTGACGACCGTTTTGCCGGCATTTGCTCAAAAAGATGCAAAAGCGAAAGAATGGCTGGACAAATCGTCTGAGGTTTTCGGTAAAACCGGCGCTCTATCGGTAGATTTTACGATAAATGTTAAAGATGTATCCAATAAAATATCTGAAAGTTTCGATGGAAATATCGAAATGAAAGGCGCTAAATTCCATTTGGACGTGCCGGAAATGGAAACTTGGTTTGATGGAAAGACACAATGGGTACTGCAAAAAGAATGGGACGAGGTAAATATTACCGAACCTGCGGAACAGGAAGTGCAAACGCTTAACCCGGCTGTTATTTTTAGTATTTATAAAAAAGGATGCAACTATAAATATTTAGGTGAAAAAACGGATAATAGAGGGAAAAAAGCGCAGGAAATAGAATTGATACCTCAAGATAAAAAAAGTGAGTGGACTAAAATCGTGATACAGATCAATTCAAACGATTTTATGCCGGTAAAAATTCATATTTTTTATAAGAATAAAATGGAGAATATCATCCATATCAACAAATATAAAAAAAAATTGAATTTAGAAGATAACGTTTTTGTTTTTGATAAAAAGAAATATCCGAATGTGGAAATTATAGATTTAAGATGAAAGAAAGAATAAAATGTCTGATTATTGGCTCAGGACCGGCAGGTTATACCGCTGCTATTTATACTTCACGCGCTAATCTATCGCCGGTTTTATACGAAGGGATGCAACCCGGAGGACAATTGACCATTACCACTGAAGTTGAAAATTTTCCCGGTTATCCCGATGGAATTTCAGGATTAGAAATGATGGAAGATTTGAGAAAACAAGCGCTACGATTTGGAGCAGATATACGTAGAGGGGTAGCCACGGCTTGCGATTTGTCGAAAAAACCTTATACGATAACAATCAACGGAGAAAAAGAAATTGAAACCGACACTCTTATTATTTGCACCGGCGCTACTGCTAAATTTTTGGGTTTGCCTGATGAACAAAAATATGCCGGAAAAGGAGTTTCCGCTTGTGCGACTTGTGATGGATTTTTTTACCGGAAAAAGGTCGTGGCAGTTGTAGGCGGAGGCGATTCGGCTTGTGAAGAAGCCTTGTACCTGGCCGGATTAGCAAATAAAGTCTATCTGATTGTTCGGAAAAATTACTTGCGCGCGTCACAAATAATGCAAGACCGAGTGTTAAACCATCCGAAAATCGAAACGCTTTTCCATACGAATACTTTAGGTTTATTTGGGGAAGAATTTGTAGAAGGCGCTCATTTAGTTCGATTTAAAGGAGAAGCCAACGAAGAAAAAATAGATATTGCCATTGACGGTTTCTTTTTAGCTATCGGTCATAAACCCAATTCGGAAATATTCAAGCAATTTATTCCTACAGACGAGAATGGTTATATCAAAACCCATTGGGGTACTGCAAAAACCATTATTCCCGGCATTTTTGCAGCAGGCGATGTAGCCGACCCTAATTACCAACAAGCGGTTGTTGCTGCCGGAAGCGGTTGTATTGCCGCCATCGAAGCCGAAAGATACTTGAATAATACAGGTATCATATAAACAACGACAAATTGATGACGTCTCCTGACTTTGACACTTTAAATTCGTGTTTTTTATAATTATCTATAAAGGGTTTTACACGCACAAGAGTCAAACTAATAGACATTTACGCTCAAAAAGTTTGATTTTGTAGCGATTAAATTGCATGAATAAATTTTACTGTCATTTTGTAATTATACAAATAAGTAGTGTTAAGTTAACTCTAAAATGTCAAGTATTAAAACCGTTATTTATTTATAATCAATAAATTATAAAAACTGTTTCACAATTAACTTAACACTAGTTGCGCACATCAACTATTTGCTTTACCTTTGCGCCCGGAAATAAATAATGACGAATGGAAAAGGATAACATATTATTCAATCTTGCACTCACGACGAAGGAAGTTCAGCGCGTTTTCAAGCGGTTTGTTACGGATTTGAGCGTTGACGTGCCGACTGAAGCGATAGGCATACTGTTGGCGGTCAATTACAAAGCCGACCTTATTCAGCAGGAGATTGCCGAAATCCTTAAGAAAGACAAATCCGCCGTTTTGCGCCATCTCGACAATCTGGAACAAAAAAATTTGGTGCAAAGAATTGTCTCTCCAACCGACAGAAGAAGGAATATTATCCGGATAACCGAGACAGGAAAGCAATTTATCGATGAAGTCAACGACAG
>JAIRLY010000086.1 GCA_031259075.1 Dysgonamonadaceae bacterium
GGTGAAAATAAACTCCGTTTTCTACCAACATGCTGTCCCTGACGGGACAGAAGAATGAAATGTATCCACGGCCGCCAAGCCTCAACGGGACGTAAACATTTGGATGGCAGGCCTTCAGCCTGCTTGGAAATGAAACGGCGTTCTTTTCCGATGGGCGTTGCCCATCGCTATTGATTATCGCCCTTTCAGGGCTTTGCTTTTTTCTCCATTCTCTATTTTCCATTCTTAACCCTTGACTTTTAGTTTCCGGTTCCGGTAAAGACAACCGGCTTTTATTAAACGATGAGAAAAATAATTTTTTTGATTCAAATAGTTGTCTTTACCATTGCCGTATAAGTTAGTTATTCTGAGTTAAAGCTGCTTTGCTTCATATATTCATTATACTTCATGGCTCTTGGTTTTTGGAGAGAAGCGGTTTAAAAATACGAAGCGTGGGACTTGTAACTTTATTCGTTATTAGAGGTCTTCAACTACCCATACATGCAAATAAGTTATACCCACGCATCCAACGTGAGCGTTTACTAACTTATTCTCGCATGTATTGAAATTGTTGAAGTTCCTAATAACAAGAATATAAGCTAACGCTTTCTCAATTAATATGTAATGTTAAAAATAATTTCTGTTTCTTTATGAAAAATTGATAAATTTGTTTAAAAACTACGCAAAAATAGTTAGATTTTTTAGAAACAAAAAATTAATTTTCTTTTTTCACAGATTTTCATGAAAATCTGTGTTTTAGAGTGACGCATTGTCGAAGTCGAAAAAAAGAGGCTGTCTAAAACTCTTTTTAAGACAGCCTCCTTGGGAAAACCAGATCAGGAAAATTATTAAAACGTTGCGTTTTACTTCAGGATCAGTTTTTGTAGCGTTTTTGCGCCGTTGCTTTCGATTTGAATAAGATAAACGCCGGAAGCAAGATTCAAATTCAGTTTCACTTCCCGTTCTTCTTTCGTTATCCGTTGATTTTCGACGGTTCTTCCGGTCAAATCAAGGATGCTGATCACCGAATTTTCGGGTACGGAAGAAATATATACAACATTTTTCGTCGGATTTGGATAAATCGTAAACGAACGAGCGCTCAACGACGGAATAGCCGAATATCGCCGGGTCGTGAACGATAATGCGATTTCCGAATTATAATTGTTGATGGTTCCGTCCGGTATCAGTAAATCATACGAAACTTCGTATTCCAGTTTGTCGTGCGCAATGGTAAGAACGTTTCCGAAAATTGACGGCGTTAACGTTACAAGTTCCGAAGAAGCAGTGCTTCCTCTTTTCATAAGTGTTATTCTTGATAAGTCGGAGCCGGTAACGGCTCTGTCGAAAGTAACGATGATACTTAATTCCGGATCAACTTCCGTATCGCCATCGGCGATGTTGACGCCAACCAGTTCGGGAGTAATTGTCGGATCGTAGATTGTGTAAAGAGCCACTATTTCCGCATCGCCGCCTAAAATGCCCCAATCGGTTGCTGCCCCGGTTGCCGGATTCAGTTCGATCAGCAGTCCTTCTTCATCCACATTACACATAGCCCAGAACAATCGTCCAGTATTATGGTCGAATGTCATGGACTGGATAAATCTTGGACTTATGCCCGTACTTCCGATAGGTGTTGCAACGCCGGTTGTCTTGTCGATTGCAACCAGCGTACCGTTAAGATCCACGCCATACAAGTTACCGCTTAAATCGGCGGCAATTGTATATAAGTAGATTATGCCGGTAACAGGCGTTACGGTCGTCAAAACGCCGGTTTTCGGATCAACCGTTTGTAATAATAGCCTTTCAGTCGTAGCATCATAAGAAACAGCATACAATGTACCGGTAGAATAATCGTAAGTCATATCAGAGGGAGCTTCCGTAGTGGCGGCTTTTGATACTTCCGTCCAATCACTGTTCAGTTTGATGAAATTAACCGGATTGTATTCCTCGTCATAACTGTAAGCATAGATATAACCGTCGGCGTAAGTTCCGGCAAAAATAGTATTATCGCCGTCTTTATAGTCGCTTACCGGAGTGACAACGGAAGGATCGATCAATTCAACCGATACGGCTCCTGTTTCACTCATAGCCTGCCAATTTTTGTCAAAAATACGATATCCGAAAAATGTTATATTATTTATGAACGAAACAGATATTGTATCATTGGCCAGGTCACCGTCGTTGGGCAACAAAGTATAAACCGTTAATGTATGATCTATATTTGCCGAAATATCTACGGTTTGCGCGAAAGTAAATTCGGCCGTTTCTCCCGGCGTGAGATTTCCGGTAAATGTTTCTACTACAGGAGTGCCATTGTTCAGTACGTAAGCAAGATCCGTCGATGCGATCGCATTGACGCCGTAATTAGCTATTTTTACTTTTACTTCGGCAGCAGCTTCTCCTCCTTTTTTAGGCGACAATATTTGCTCGACAGTTGCATCATAGAGTTGAGGAATAAGGCAGTTGATATTCGCTTCCCAGCCGGCATCCATAAGTGCGCTTTGTTTTTTAAATACAAACGTCAGCGAGCCGTCCGGAGTCGATGAACGGAACGGAGCCGGCAAATCGAAGTCCAGATGACTGGTTAAAGCGGCTATTAACCGATTCTCATTGGCTGTATTGCCGTTATAAATAAAGAGCGTATCTCCCATATATTCAGATATCGCTCCAAAAAAATCGATTAGTATATAGGGCATGGAAGCAAAACTTGTGAACTCGGCTGTTACCCTCTTGTCCGGTGTTTCCGGATAGAACGTAATTGTTTGAGTTTCATCCACGCCGCCGGAATAGCCGTCGTCAAGTCCGTCGTCCACAAATTGGATATCGCATGAAGTAATAGAAGCCGAACCACCCATTACGGCTATATTGCCGTAATTAGTTACGACGATGGTAGTCGTATCGTTCGAATGGTCCGTATCATTGGGATATTGCGTGTAAGCTTTTACCGTATATGTTTTTACATCCGAAAGGTTAACGGGAGTCGTGAATGTAAATTCTTTCTCTTCGTCGATGCCGATAGCAAATGGAACAACTTCGGAGAACGGTTCTTCATCATCTATTTGTATAAATACCGGTGTATTAATCAACGTTTCGGCGCCGGAATTTTTCACTTTTACGGTAATTGTTTCCGCTGCCGTAAGATTGCTTCCGTTTTTCGGGCTGGAAATAGCTGTGACGCCGGCGTTAGCGCCTGTTATTTCTTCAACTTTCAAATCGTCCAAATACCATTCGTGCGCATATATACCTTCGTACCGGAAAGCAATACGGATTGTTTTTCCCGCATATTTATACAGACTTATTTTTGTTTCCACCCACATACCACCGAGAATTGTTGCAGGCGACCAGACTTCCTCATAATCGTCGATGGCGGGGTCTTCTTTGTCTGCTGCTATCAACACGCTGTTTTTTCCGTTTTCATAATCAACGGTATATGTATTGTAAGACCAGAACGAAAGGAGACAGTAGCTGTCGGCAGGAATTTGTATTTCGGGAGAAACCAACCATCCGTCCTGCGAAATAAGCTGAGATCCATAGGTATGATATACAGAGCGGGCGCCTGTACGATACACGTTATCTGTTACTGCCCACCCGACTTGGGATTCATCTTCATCGTAGTAAAAATCGGTCCAGCAGAGAAATTTCAAATCGTCTTCCACGCTTTCAATGTAGGGGAAAGTCGAAACCGTACAATTTCCGACATTAATAACGGTTGCGGTCGTCGTGTCGTTTGCCGTTTTCGCATCGGATGCTAATTCCGTCCAAGCTTTAATGAGATAAGATTTTATTTCCGAAAGGTTGGCGGTTGTTTCAAATGCATATTCCACTGCGGCGCCGGCGGCAATGGAAGGAACAAGGCCTGAAACCGGCGTTCCATTGTCTATCGCCATTTTGACCAGAACATTAGTAAGTGTTTCGGAGCCAAAGTTTTTTACTTTGATGCGAAGCGCTTCCGAAGCGCTAAGATCTCCCGACCTCGGTTTAGTAATCGCCGTTACCCCGGCATCGTAGGGAAACAATTGGCTGATATTCAAGTCGTCAACATACCAAGTATGCTTATCGTTACCTTGATACCGGAATGCAAGACGGATGGTTTTTCCCGCATACGATGCAGGCAGATCGATTTTTGTTTTCACCCACTCTTCGATAACTGTTCCCGGCGACCAGATTTCCTCAAAATCGTCAATCACAGGTTCGCCGTTGCCGCTGGCTATCAACAGGCTGTTTTTTCCATAACTATTGGGATAACTATTGTAAGACCAAAACGAAAGTTCGAATACTCCGCCGGCAGGGACGCTGAGCAGGGGAGAAATTAGCCAGTCGTCTTGATCTCCACTATTGAAGGTATGCATAAACGCATAACTTCCCGAATGAGAGTATTCGGAAAGGCTCCAATAGGTGCCATCGGCATCTACATCATGTACGTACCAGCAAGCTAATGCACCCATGTCTTCGGCTCCTTCGAAATAGTCGGCTACCGGCATGGGAACAGTACAGGGATCAATGCCTACAAAAACGGTTTGCGAAACGGGATCGCTTGCGCCGTCGCTATTCGCGGCGTAGATGGTATAGGTATGATCGCCGTTTGCCGGCGTATTATCCGTCCAGGTAAGGGCGTCGCCGGGGATAGGATTGTTTATTGTATGCAAAAGTTCGCCGTCGCGTTCGATAACAATGGAGGTTAATGAAGTTAACGCTTGGCCTCCATTCGTTACGGTGGGATTTGTCCATGCCAATTCTGCGCTGAGAGCGCCGCCGGCGTCGGGTGTTACGGTGAAATTGTCGGGTGCGGCAGGTGCCGTCAAGATTATTTCCTCTACTTTAAGGTCGTCAAAACAAGTAGCAAACAGGTCTTTCGGAGAAAAACTATGAAATCCGATATAGTAATCGCCCGAAGTTTCCGGCGTATATTCATAGGAAATTTTGCTCCAATCAAGTACATTTGTTTCTCCGTTGTCATAAATGAGCGTGGTCATAGCGTTGGCAGCAGGCGCCGTCCCTATTTTGACTTCCAAGCGTTCGAATTGAGTTCCATAGCCAATTATCAACACCCAAAAACTGATTCTATAGCGTTTTTCCGCTGTCAGGTTAATAACCGGAGTTATCGCCCATGCATTATGGGCAACCGATTGATGGTAAAGAATCTTGGCATACAGGGATCCCGAATGGCCGGGAACGTCTTGCAAAGGGGCAGTCGTCCATCCATTGCCGCCCGCCGGAGTAGGTATATCCTTCCATCCTTCCGGCAATGAGGTAGTCGTCAAACCTTCGAAGTCTTCAAAAAATAAATTTTGCTCGTTGACTGACCGGCTTTTAGAAACAGCCGCCTGTTTCGGATAATTACCGGCAACCGCTTTTCGTTTCCCTTTAACATTTTTAGAGATTACTCCTTTCGTTTTTGAGTAGTTTTCAAGAGGAATAAACTGTAAATCCGGCGTTTTTTCCGTTTTTTGCAATTTTGCATTTTTAGCCGCTTCTTTTTCTTTCAAGGCTAACCACTTTTCCTGCCGGGCAGGACTTAGATCTTTGAAATCTTTTTGTCCGGAATAAGATTTCACTGCTTCTTTCCGAACAGGAACGTTCGGATGTTTTTGCCTTTGAGGCATTTGTCCTTCTGCTAAAGAAAAACAAAACAAAAAAACAATTAAGGATGTGATTCGTTTTCTCATAACTTATATAATTAAATAAAACTTAATTGACTTGTGAAAACAACTGTTAATGAAATAGCTACAAAATTACTTTAAAATAATTCATCTATAAATGGCCTCAAAGATATATATTTTTATAATTAGTATGTTAATTTTTAAAAATATTAAATTATTTTTATCTTTGTAATATATTATGAATTTCAATTATATTAAGATATGAAGCAATCGAATGTAAACGCAACGGTACGAATGAAAAACATCACACAACATTTGCCGTTTATCATTTTTATTTTACTCTTTATTCTTTTTATGCCTGTTGTTCAAGCTCAAACGGATAAACTGCCGCCGAGCTTCAAATATGTTTCCGTTATTCCGGCTAATCCGGCAAACTATCAATTGGAATTTAAAAAGGATGTTCAAAAGCTACTGGAAGAAGACAGGGAAAATGTCAAACTGGGAATGCCTCTGCGCATTGCAGTAGGAACAGATGTAAGCCTGAAATTAGACAGGCAAACAGCAAGCCACACCGTTCTTCCGGCAAATGAACAAGTCTGGCATTACGCCATTCGTTCGGAAGGCGCTAAAGGCTTAATTGTTACTTTCGATGAACTCTTCCTTCCCGAAGGCGATGAATTGTATGTTTACACGAAAGATCGGAAACAACTCAATATTTTTACATCCGCTACGAATCCTTCCGGAAACGCCTACGCAACCGATGCTTTGGCGAGCGAAGAAATCATCTTTGAGTATGTACCGGCTTCCCCGCTCGAAATTCCGGCACGTATTCATATATCCAACATCGCTTATGTCTATAAATCGCCGGATGAAATGTTGGCGGACGATCTTTCCTGCTATATCAACACCAATTGCTCGGAAGCCGACAATTGGCAATTGCAGAAAAACGGCGTTGTTCGTTTGCTGATACAAGACGCTGCCGGATGGGGCTATTGTTCCGGTTCGCTGATAAACAATGTCAGGGAAGATGAGACACCCTATGTCTTAACCGCCAATCATTGTGTAGACGGATATCAAGGACAGGTTTTTTCCACCTTGAAATTTGATTTTTTCGCGGAAACGTCCAGTACCGATTGTCATATACAAACCGAAAGCAGTCCTTACACAAAAACTCTGACCGGCGCAACACTCCTTGCCACGACCGCCATAAATGGTTCATCCGACGGTAGCTTGCTGAAAATCAACACGCCTGTTCCCGAGGACTGGGAAGTTTATTACAATGGTTGGGACGCAAGGGAAATAGCGGCGATGAGCGGTGTAAGTATTCATCATCCAAATGCTTATGTAAAAAAAATATCTACTTTCAAAAACCCACTGGTCTCAACCGGAAATATCCCTGTGAAGAGAGAGGGACGGCCTTTGGCAATTACCGGACCCGATGCGCATTGGGAAGTGGTTTGGTCACCTACGGAAAATGGACACAGTGTTACTTACGGAGGTTCTTCCGGTTCGCCGATTTTCAATCAAGACGGTTTGATTGTCGGCACTTTAACCGGTGGAGGCGCTTATTGCAAAACCCCTCATGAAGTGGATCTTTACGGTAAATTTTCCTGTCATTGGGATAAACACAGCAATTCGCAACAACATTTCAAAAACTATCTGGACCCCGACAATACCGGCACTTTAACGCTGGGTGGATACAACCCGCATGGAATTGTGCTGGAAGGCAAACCGATAGCAGTTGAAGCTACAGAAATAACGCCTGTGGGATTTACCGCCAATTGGAACATGCTTGAAAATGCAACCAAATATTACTTGGACGTTTACCGGAAAGGCGAAAATAATGCAATCGAATACATCACCGGCTTTGAAGCGAAAAATGTTGGTGATATTTTGTCGTATGCCGTTACCGGTCTGGAACATGCCTGCGAATACTATTATGTAATAAGAGCCGGTTACCGGTCGCAAATTACCGAAGCGTCAAACGAAATAAGCGTCACGACTCAACCGCCTACATTTGAATATTTTTTTCCGGTAGCTACCGACGCTTCCGATATAAGCGCTGTTTCTTTTACTGCCAATTGGGAAGAACTCCCCGAAGCGACATCGTATTTATTGAGCGTTTATCAAAAAATAGCCGCAACTGATTCGACGGAAATAGTAGATTTCACAAACCGGATATTACCGGCCGGCTGGAAGAAAAACAGCATATCGTATTATTCCCAAGAAGGACAGTTCGGTCAATCGGCGCCGGCTTTGCAATTAGGCGCCGACGGATCTATCGAATCTCCGGTATATTACGAAGCAGTGAAAGCGCTCTCTTTCTGGTATCGCGGTATTTCGGCAAATTCGTCCAACAGTTTAGTTGTGCTGGGATATGTTTTTGACGAATGGAAGGAAATAAAACGCATCCGCCCGCTGAATAACGGAGAAGGAGAAACCGTCTCAATTCCTCTTGAAGAAATACCGCAAGGAACGGTTGCCGTAAAAATACTCCACGAACGAGTCGGCGGTTATATCTCTATCGACGACATACAGGTCGATTACGGTACTTTCGCTTATAAGGATTATGTCCATGATTTCGACAGTTTGAATGTTGAAAATGTTACTCATCAAATAATCAACGACTTAAATGAAGATACGACGTATTATTATTCAATTGTCGGGTTTAATGGGGAAAAATATTCCCGTTCATCCAACGAAATTGCGGTAAAAACGGATACGCTTGCTTTTACCTCCGTAGATTTTCTTCAGAATGAAAACAAAACAACTGTTCGCGTGGACTACAATTATATTCATATCCATTCGGGTGTTTCGGGCAATGTGTTTGTTTACAATATAATAGGAAAGTTAATGATAACCCGTCCATTGTCTGCACAGAATACGCGTATTTCCCGGATAGGGCTACCGGCCGGCGTCTATTTTATTAAAACAGGAAATGAAATTTTCAAAATTCTGCTAAGATAAAACGCTTCTTTTTTGCTTCGCCCTGTTCACTAAGGAGCTATCCGGATTCCCACCGGTCAATGATTTTTTGAAATTAGCGTATCCTGACTTTCTCGCTGTAAAGTGTTTCCGGAGAAGGCGGGATCGCTTTCTGCCGATAAACGGTAAAGTTTCCGATAAGAAGCGGATTCTCATTTTCAGGAGGTAAATAAAGACTTCCGAAAACCGATTTTGCCGTATTTTTTATCGGTAAAGTATATTGTTTCGAGATCAATCCGTTATGGACAAGGGTATCCCGATAAACAAGAGTGGTATCTTTACATTGAATACAGAACGTGAGAATCGGCGCTGGAACGGAATCTCTTATTCCCATCGCCCAAAATTCGACATTATATTCTTGAAATTCATTCAAATGAAAAGTATCTGTTTTGAAAGCGTGAATGTTTTCTCTCCATGCGGATCGAAGTGTGAAAGCAGGAGTGGTATATAAAAAAGTAGTATCTCTCACGGTCAATTGAGCAATTAATCTATCTTTTTCTTTTTTTAAATCTTCGATCAGAATAGTATATCTTTCCGTTACTTTTTCTATTATTTTGAAATATTTGTCTAAATTGGCATTATACCAAACCAGTGAGGTATCAAAGGTTTGTTCCGATACCCTGTGTTTTTCGAAGACGGAATGAAGCAATTGCCGTTTTTGCAGGGAATCATTCAAAAAAACAGAAGCATTTTCTTTAATTTCCGTTTCGGCAATATAAAGGTCGAATAAAAGATTTTCCATTTTCTTATCAGACAACACATAAGACGGACGACTGCTACATGCCGGCAACAGAATAGCTATCAAAATTAATAAGATGAAATGAGTTATTTTCAATTCATATACTGTTTATTTCATTTCTTCACTCTTTTTGTCCAAAACTTTTAGAAAAAGTATTCCGGTAAAAAAGGAATACAATGATAATTCCTACACTAATAGATGCGTCTGCAAGATTGAAGATATAACGGAAAAATAGAAATTCGCTTCCTCCAATCCATGGTATCCATGAAGGCCATGTAAATTCAAATAACGGGAAATAAAACATATCTACTACTTTTCCATGCAACCAAGTTCCGTATCCTCCTTCAGGAGGAAATAATGTAGCTACGGAATAAGGAGCGCTTTCGCTGAAAATGACACCGTAGAAAATACTATCAATAATGTTTCCGATAGCACCTGCAAGAATCATAGAAACACAAATAATATATCCTGACCGGAAATCTTTTTTTACCAGGTTGTAGATATAATAAATAATAGCAAAAGATGCAATAATTCTAAAGATGGAAAGAAATAATTTCCCCGTGACTTCTATTCCCATCGCCATTCCGTTGTTTTCCACAAACCGAAGCAAAAACCAACCGGTAATGCGAATGTCTTCATATAACATTAAATGAGTCTTTATCCAAATTTTGATAATTTGGTCTGTACAAAGAATCAACGAAACAACAACAATAGCCCCCCAGCCTTTGGATAATTTCATTTATTTTTGTCCTCCCTGTTTAGCTTCAATACTCAAAGTGGCATGAGGCACGGCACGAAGCCGCTCTTTCGGAATCAGTTTACCTGTTTCGCGGCAAATTCCATACGTTTTGTTTTCAATACGGACTAAAGCGGCTTGCAAATTTTGGATAAATTTCATCTGACGTTGCGCCAAACGCCCCGCCTCTTCCTTAGATAAGGTAGAAGCTCCTTCTTCCAAAACCTTGAATGTAGGAGAAGTATCCGTTACATCATTTCCGTCGGTATTCATTAAAGTCGATTTCAATAAATCATAATCGTTCTTTGCCGTTTCAAGTTTTTCCTGTATTATCTCGCGAAACTCTTCTAATTCAACATCTGAATATCTTGTTTTTTCGACCATCATTTTAACTAAATTTATTAGTGAACTTTTTTAAAGCATCAAAATTAGTATTTTTATTCTAAAAAACCAAAGTTATTATACTTTCGGCTAAATCTTTTTTTGAAATGCTATTTGTCGGAGAAATGTTCTATCCGTATTTTGTTTCCAATCCATCTCCAAAGTCCTTTCAGGACTTTGGAGACGGGTCGGTAAAAGAAAGAAAAAGTGGAAAACAAAACTATAAACGGAATAGGAGCCGGAACAATAGCGCCTCAAAAAAAGATTTAGCCTGTTTCCTTCTTCTTTTTTTTATTTTCCTTTTTCTATTTTCCTTTTTCTATTTCAAAAAATCTCACTAATTTTGTGCGATTTTATAAACATAAAACGATTAATTAAAATTTCATAAAGAAACAGACAGTATTTTTTAACATTACATATTAATTAAGAAAGCGTTAGCTTATATTCTTGTTATTAGGAACTTCAACAATTTCAATACATGCGAGAATAAGTTAGTAAACGCTCACGTTGGATGCGTGGGTGTAACTTATTTGCATGTATGGGTAGTTGAAGACCTCTAATAACGAATAAAGTTACAAGTCCCACGCTTCGTATTTTTAAACCGCTTCTCTCCAAAAGCCAAGAGCCATGAAGTATAATGAATATATGAAGCAAAGCAGCTTTAACTCAGAATAACTAACTTATACGGCAATGGTAAAGACAACTATTTGAATCAAAAAATTATTTTTCTCATCGTTTAATAAAAGCCGGTTGTCTTTACCGGAACCGGAAATTGAAAACTAAGAGTTAAGAATTGAAAATAAAGAATGGAGAAAAGAGCGAAGTCCTGAAAGGACTTGATTTTCATAACCGCAGGTCGTTGACCTGCGGATGAGCTCAACCCCGAAGCGGGTTGAACAGGTAAAACGAAACAGAATTATAAATAACATTACTAAATTTTTATTAAACATGAAACAAAAAATGATTTATTTAGCGCTGATGCTCTTCGTTTTGAGCGCAGCGAGTATGAATGCACAGGTAACCATCGGCAGCGATCAAGATCCGCACGAGGGAGCGATACTCGACCTGTCTCAATCTGCGAATTTGGGATTGCTGTTGCCTCGGGTCTTCCTAGAGAATGTCACGACTTGGCAGTTGAAAGGCAGTACCGAGAAAGAAGGGATGGTGATTTACAACACTAATGAAGATGTCGACGGAGGTAACGGGAAAGACATTTATGTATGGACACGCAACAGTTGGAAGCCAATCG
>JAIRLY010000120.1 GCA_031259075.1 Dysgonamonadaceae bacterium
GTTCCCTCATCGCTGAACTTTTTCTGTAAATCCTGACCTAAAGTAGTAGACTTTAATTCTACGGCATTTCCTGCGGCTTCGCTTTGATAGCCGAGATAAGTCAACGACGAACTTACGACTTGGATGGGATCAGCCGCATTACTGCCGTATTTCACCCAGCCGGCCACGCCTTCGCCTCCTTTGCCGTACAGATCGCCTGTAGAATAATCAAAATTCTCCGTCAATAATCGTTGTGCATTCCCTAAAAATGGTATGCAACTTAAAAACAATAAAAAAATGTTTTTAAGAACTAATTTTCTTTTTTGTGAGTACATTTTTTTCATAAACTATAAACTAAAAATTAAAAACTAAAAATGCTTTATCTTTGCAGATTTGAGGCACAATCTCTCTTTTTATGCTCTCGACTAAAAATATACAGGTTATATGTAATTTTTTATCAAAGTATATAATATATTATAATTTTTAAATATCATAAAAATAGCAAAGATATAATTATTTATTTTGATTTACAATAAAAATTAAGCAATTATTTTTTTCGGAGAAAAATAAAAGCTATCTTAACAGATCCTTTAATACTAAAAACATGAATATCAATATTTTTTTATTGTTTTTCGATAAAAAATTTGTTTTATTCAAAAAATAGTGTTTATCTTTGCATCAAAAAAAACGATAAATAATTATTGAAAAAAAATTTCGTACGGTCATGAGCAAAAAATTGTATATTTATTGTATTTATTTGGCATTTACTTATGTCGCATTTTTAGGACACGGCATTTACGAAATGTTAGATGCAGGAATCGGCGGTTTCAAATCGGCAATACGGAAATTTAGCAACGGCAACATTACCGCATCCTCTTATCGGGTTTTGTAATAAAAATGATTATCGGCCTCAGTTATACGATGGGTATGAAGGAAGAAGTCGATTTAACCATTTAATACTTGTTATATGTCAATAATCGTAAATTTGGATGTAGTGATGGCTAAACGAAAAGTGTCGCTCAATGGGCTTTCGGAAAAAATCGATATAACGCCGGCTAATCTTTCCATCTTGAAAACAGGTAAAGCCAAAGCAATACGATTCAGCACTTTGGAAGCGTTGTGCAAAGAACTGGATTGTCAGCCGGGAGACATCCTCGCTTTTGAAAATGAGAGTTAATAACTAAGAGTTATGAATTAAAAAAGTCTTTTTTAGGGATTTAAGGTAGAATAACATTACATTTACTATTAAAATTATATGATTATGAAATTTCTTGAACATGCATTCAATCAACCCAATCAATTTTGGAGGTATTTACTTGTTTTTGTGGGCGCCTTTTTAGGCGGACAAATTATCGGTTCAATCCCGTTGATGTGCGTCGCCATGGCTAAATCGCTTTCAAGCGGCGTAGTTTCAGATCCAAACCCCATTGTTAATTTGATGGAACTCGGCATTTCGAAAAATCTACTGCTTTTTTTGATTATGCTGGCTCCGTTGACTTCTTTGATAGCTACAATACTTTTAATCAAATTATTACACAAGAGCAGTTTTTCGGAAACCGTCAACGGTACGAAAAAATTACGGATTCGCCGCATGATAAGCGGAGCTGTTGTATGGGGAATATTGATGGCAGCGTATTTACTGATAGACAATCTTATCAATCCGGACAACTATATTTTGCAATTCGATTTGTCTAAATTTATCCCTTTATTCCTTATCTCTCTTGTTTTTATTCCTCTTCAAACAACTTCCGAAGAACTCCTGTTCCGTGGTTATCTGGCGCAAGGGATTGCCGGTTGGACAAAAAACCGTTGGTTGGCGCTTTTCATCCCTGCTTTGGTATTCGGATTAACACATGCTTTCAATCCGGAAGTGGGAACATTCGGATTTTGGCAAACTATGCCTCAATATATTCTCTTTGGTCTGATTTTCGGTTTGATAGCCATACTCGACGACGGTATTGAACTGGCCATAGGAATGCATGCCGTCAATAATGTCTTCCTCTCTTTGTTTACTACCAATGCTGCTTCTGCGTTGCAAACAGACGCTGTGTTTGAACAGATTAACATCCATCCGGGAAAAGAAACCGTAGTATTGGTATTATCGGGAATCATCACAATCGCTTATTTTGCATGGAAATACAAGTGGAATTTCAAAATACTGAATATAAAACCGAAAGTGCAGGAAACAGTTAGGGCCGAATATTCGGATAACTCATTTTAATAAACATTCAAAGACACTTATCGCTCGTCACTTGTCATTATATTTTATATTATTAACAATAAAAAAACAAAAGCAATGAAGAATTTTTTAAAAATGATGTTTGCCTCCGCATTAGGAGTCGTCATCGCCAGCGTAGTTTTATCTGTGTTATCCGTTGTTATTTTCGTTGGGATAGCGGCTTCGTTCGGAAGTGCTCCTGCTTATATTTTACAACAGGGAACTGTACTCAAAGTCGATCTGAAAGGGATTATCAATGAACGGGAAAATGCGAATCCTTTCGATTTTCTGTTTCACAATTCATCCTTCGAAACTTACGGGTTGAACGACATTCTTTCCGCCATCAAGAAAGCGAAAGACAACGAAAAAATCAAGGGGATTTATCTCCATGCAGGCTACACGATAAGCGGTTACGCCACAATGGAACCGATTCGCAAAGCCTTGCTGGATTTTAAGGAAAGCGGAAAATTCATTATTGCCTACGGCGAACAGTTCAATCACCGTTCGTATTACGTAGCAACGGTTGCTGACGAAATTTTCATGAACCCGCAAGGCGGATTGGATTTCAGGGGCTTGGCAACTTCCATTCAGTTTAACAGGGGCATCCTCGAGAAATGGGGCGTCGAAATGCAAGCCTACAAAGTAGGAACCTACAAATCGGCGGTCGAACCATATATTCAAGATAAAATGAGCGACGCCAACAAGGAACAGGTAACCGCTTTTTTGAACGATATTTGGGAAAACCTGTTGAAAGGTATTTCCGAAAGCCGGGGTATTTCCATAGAACAGTTGAACCGTTATGCCGATGAATTTTTGCTTTTTGCCAATCCGCAAACCATTGTCGATTATAAGCTAATTGACGGGCTGAAATATGGCAGCGAAGTGGAAGCATACCTGAAAGAAAAGTTAGGAATAGAAGCAGACGCCAAATTGAAAATTGCCGGCGTAAACGATTTGAAAACCATCCCCGGCGAAAAGAAAAAAATCAGTAAAGACAAAATTGCCGTCCTGTACGCCGAAGGCGCCATTGTCGATGATATAGCGCCCGCGTTTTATTCCGAAGCCAGCATCACCGCCAAAGAATACGTCAAAGAACTGAATAAATTGAAAGACGACAAAACGGTGAAAGCTGTTGTTTTCCGCGTCAACTCCCCGGGAGGAAGCGGTTACGCCTCCGAACAAATCTGGCACGCCGTGAACGAATTACGGAAAGTAAAGCCCATCGTCGTTTCCATGGGTGATTATGCGGCGTCCGGCGGTTACTACATCTCCTGCGGCGCAAATAAAATTATTTCCGAACCCAATACGCTGACCGGATCTATCGGCGTTTTCGGACTCATTCCCAACGGCGCACAATTAGCTAAAAAAATAGGAGCTACCTACGACGGCGTTTCGACCAATAAACATTCCAATTTTGCCGACGACGTTTTATCCATTCCCCTGTTGGGTATCGGATTATTGCCCGCGCGACCCTTGAATAACGAAGAAGGCGCTTTAGTGCAAGCCTACGTCGAACGCTTTTATGATGTATTCCTTACGCACGTTTCCGAAGGGCGGGGAAAAACAAAGGAAGAAATCGACGCTATCGGACAAGGACGCGTCTGGACAGGCAACCAAGCCCTGAAATTGGGTCTGGTGGACGAATTGGGCGGTATCGACGACGCTATCAAGGCGGCTGCCGGACTGGCTGAAATCGTCGATTACAGCATCGGAGAATATCCTGCGCAAAAAGACTTCTTTATGAGCTTGTTGGAAGAATCGGCCGAAAGCGTAAGCGCAAAAATGGCACAAACCTTCATGGGCAAAGAAACTTTCGAACAAAAAAGAATACTGAATGCATGGCAAAATTACGATTACAGGCAGGCGGTTGTACAGGAATTTATTAATCGGTAAATTGTGTTTTCAACAGTCAGGGTTGAAACACTCAACCTTGACTGTTAATAACAATTGTTTTAGCGCCTTACACGCCGGAGGTATACTTTTGTTTCTATCAGGATCTCTATTTTACCCGTAGCATTTTTTACTTTTTATTTTTTATTTCAAAAAATCTCACTATTTTTGTGCGGTTTTTAAACAAAATTATCAATTTTTTATAAAGAAACAGATATTATTTTTTACATACATAATTAATTAAGAAAGCGTTAGCTTGTATTCTTGTTCAAGAAATCTTGACAATTTCAAACATATACAAGAATAAGTTAGTAAGCGCTCACGTGAATGCGTGGGTTTAACTTATTGGTATATGTGGGCAGTCAAGAGCCTCTTGGATAGATAAAGTTAAAAGTCCCACGCTTCGTATTTTTAAACCGCTTCTCTTCGGGACCTGAAAGCGAACTAAGAACTAAGAGTTAAGAACTAAGAACTAAAAGTTAAAAACTAAAAGTTATGAGTTAAGAATTGATTCTGCTCTCTATATCATTATGTTTATTCCGGCGATGGTAAAGACAACTATTCGAATTAAAAATCATTTTTCTCATCGTTTAATAAATGCCGGTTGTCTTTACCGGAACCGGAGAAACTAAAAAGAGTTAAGAACTAAGAACTAAAAGTTAAGAATTAAGAATGGAAAATAAAGAGTGTAGAAAGGAGAGAAGCCCTGAAAGGGCGATTATCAATAGCGATGGGCATTGTCGGATTGTATTGGGAAGAAAATATTGTCTTCTGTCCCGTCAGGGACAGCATGTTGGTAGAAAACGGGATTTATTTTCACCGTCGCCCGTCCCGTCAGGGACGGAATGTGTAGAACATCAACCGAATCATATTCTGTCTCTGACGGGACAGGGAAATGCTGGAGAGGCTCGTATTTTCTACCGACATTTTGTCCCTGACGGGACAGAAGAGAATGTGTTCTTCCGAACACAACCGGAAGTTTCACCGGAGTAAAGAAGGCCGCAGGTCTTCAAGATAAATAACCCCCAATGAAGCGAAGCGATTGGAGGCAAACGAAAAACAGCGACGCTTTCAACCCCGAAGTGGGTTGAACAGGTAAAAAGAGAACATAATTATAAATTACCAAATTTTTATTAAACATGAAACAAAAAATGATTTTTTTAACGCTGACGCTCTTTGTTTTGAGCGCAGCAAGTGCGAATGCGCAAGTACGGATTGGTGGCGACACCGACCCAAACGAATCGGCAATATTGGATTTAAACGCCACCAATATGACCAATAACGGTACATTGGGTTTGGCGCTTCCGCGTGTGCAGTTGACTTCTACCGACGATGCGGTAACGATTGAAAATCCTGCAACCGGTTTAGTCGTTTACAACACATTGGCAACCGGAAGCGGCGCTACGGCGGTCGTTGAAGGTTTGTATATTTACGATGGAAGTATCTGGGTTCTTGTTGACGACGTGATTGGGAATGAAGTTACCGGAGCTACTTCGGGCGGTGGCTTGGAAATTGCCGGTTCGGGAATAACCGGAGATCCTTATACTTTGGGAATTGAGGATGGCGGCGTAACAACGGCAAAAATAGCTGATAAGGCAGTGACAGTTGCTAAACTTGACGACATGGACGCTACAATCGGTCAGGTGTTGATGTACGACGGTTTAGCTTGGCGACCAGCCACATTAAACCCTTCGGCGGCTTGCAGTGGCGCTATTGTTTTTGATGGAGCCTATGATGGCCCTGCGGAAGGTACAATAGTCACTGGACTTTCTTCCGGTTCTTTCGATCCTAACTGGACGAATAGTGC
>JAIRLY010000127.1 GCA_031259075.1 Dysgonamonadaceae bacterium
TTACCTTTGCAAAGATATTTTTAATACAAATTGTCATTAATTATTGATTGTTAGATATTTTAATATGTATATTCTATGTTGGATTCATTATTAATAAAGAATTACAGGATTTTGAAAGAGTTAAAAATAGATACTCTTGCCCGGATTAATCTGATTACAGGAAAAAACAATACCGGAAAATCAACAGTCCTCGAAGCAATTGCAATATATGCCGGTAAAGGAGATTTGAAATTTATTCTTCAATTATTGAATAATAATGGAGAGTATTTCGAGAAGGAAATAAATGTACGTTCACTGTCGTCCATGTTTCACGACAGAATCATTACATTCGACCCGCAAAACGCTATTGTAACAGGTAGTACCGACAACAAAAAATATATTCAATTGCAATATGTAAAATATGTTGATGAATATCAAAAAAGCGGACATGAAAATATTATAGGCAAAAAAATTCTTCCCGCCGACAGTAAAATTGAAAATTATAAAACCGGATTTAATGTCAGAGTTGACAGTTCATCGTCCCAGCTTTTTCTCGACGAAAAGTTTCGCGCTGTATTCGGATACAGAAATTTGTTTGTTCCCGACAAATTTCAATTTATCAGAACATGGAATATTGACACAAATACTGCAGGTAAATTGTTTGACGATATTATTTTGACAGACAAAGAAAAGTATATTATTGAAGCGTTAAAAATAATAGAACCTCGAACGGAAAGAATCGCGTTCGTTCAGGAAGAACATTCCAGACAAAGAAGCGCTGTTGTGAAATTGACTAATACGACTAAAGCATTACCGTTGAAAAGCATGGGCGATGGCATTAATCGTATTCTAAGCATTATTTTAGCCGTGGTTAACGCAGAAAACGGTTTTCTGCTGATAGACGAATTTGAAAACGGTTTGCATTACAGCGTTCAGGAACAACTGTGGAAAATGATTTTCAAACTGTCGCAAATGCTGAATATTCAAGTTTTTGTAACAACTCACAGTAACGACTGTATTTACGGTTTCGAAAGCGCTTTAAACAGTCCCGAAAATACTGTTGATGGTAAACTTATCAGGCTGGAAAACATAAACGGTTGTATAAAACATGTTGAATATCCCCCCGATGAACTGAAAATTGCTAATAAACAACAAATCGAAACCAGATGATGATGCAACTAAATAAACAACTGTTAGTAGAAGGCAATGACGATAAACATGTCATTTCGGCTTTATGTAAAAAATACAGGATTCCTGAAAACTTTGAGATTATTGACTGCAAAGGTATTGATAAGCTTATAACCCGAATACCTGTTACATTTAAAAGATCCGGAATAGAAACAGTCGGAATTATAATAGATGCAGATGAGAATTTACAGTCGCAATGGGACAGATTGAAAAATATTTTGGTGGTGATGTAAAAAGTATGCTGCTATAAACATTTGGCAATTAAGGAATAAAGGTGTAATTTTGTGAAATGAAAATAAAAATCACTCTTTATTGCCCCAACTGTCAAAGCGCAAATGTAAAAAGAAACGGAAAAAAAGTGTCGAAAAAGCAAAATTATTTTTGCAAGGACTGCGGACGACAATTTATCGGAAACCATGCGCTAAGTTATAAGGGCTGTCACTCGGAACTCAACCAAAAAATTCTATTCATGCTCGTTCGTGGTGTTGGAATAAGAGATGTTGCGGAGATTGAGAAAGTTAGCATTCGCAAAGTACTGTCTGTGTTGGTTTGTTCCAACCACAATATCAAGCCTAAACAAAAACATTACGACAGTTTGGAGGTTGATGAGTTTTGGACATACGTCAACAATAAGCAGCACAAGGTGTGGCTAATCTATGCTTACCACCGGGCTACGGGCGAAATTGTTGCTTACGTATGGGGAAAACGCGATTTAAAGACGGCAAAGCGTTTAAGGGAAAATTTAAAAACGTTGGAGGTTCAATTCGACTGCGTTTGTTCGGATTCGTGGGAGAGTTTTCTCGTAGCTTTTAGAGAAGATAATTTGGTAGTTGGAAAACAGCATACGGTTGGTATTGAAGGTAATAACTGTCGGCTGAGACACCGGATTCGCAGGGCTTTCCGAAAAACTTGCTGCTTTTCAAAGAAGTTATTTAACCATTTCAAAGCTTTTGATTTGGCTTTGTTCTACATCAATTTTGGCTTTGTTTAAAAAGCATACTTTGTAGAACACCACCCAGCCGTTGTCCGAAACCATCAACTGTCTCAGTTGAGACTTTCAGCCATTGTCCGGAACCATCAACCGCCTCAAAAGACGGCAAAGTAGAAATTAAATAGAAAACATATTTCATATTTTTATAAAAAACATTAATGCTATGAAGATAAAAAGAATTAAATTAGACAAATTAAGAAATGAAGAATGGTTTAACTTCTTCACAGAATTTAAGACTTTCGTCGAAGAAACTTTTCCGGAAGTCACGGACATCGAAAAATTATTCCTTGTCTTTGTCGGATTTTACACAATGGCGGACGATACGCTGGAGCAAATACGTAAAAGCGATTT
>JAIRLY010000154.1 GCA_031259075.1 Dysgonamonadaceae bacterium
ACTAATATTCGGAATGAAAGTGAAGAATTGGCTGAAAGAAAAATTGCAAAGCAAAATATTTCTAAGATACAGCAAGAATTGACAAAGGACAAAACCGAATATTCTGAATACTTACTTAAATATGAAAATCTGTCAAATGAAAGTCTGAATATTGATTTTAATGACTATAAAACCCAATATTTCAATCCAGACGATGAATACAGAGAACTTAATAAAGCGATTGATTCATTCAGATTGTTTTATGACGATATTGTTGGCAAATATGTACATTTATCCAGTCAAATACGATTTAAGGATTCAGAAGATTTTATTGCTTTATCGAAAGAAATACTTCCAGACATTCTTACTCGTCGAATCATAAATGATGAAATAGAGATATTGCAACAAATAAAAGAATATCTTACTGATATAACAGATAAATACACCGAATTTAGTGATGTAAAACTAAACATACTAAAAGAAATATTTGCTGAAGTTAGGGATGAAAGTATAGAATATCTAACAGAAATAGCTCAAATCTCTAATTATTTCTTACAAAACGATTGTCTGATTTCCCAAGGCATTTCTTTAAGCATAAAGCACAATTATTCAGATATTTATCCAATCGAATGGATTGACAATTTTATAAACCGTTTAGAAGAAAAAGCAACTAATACAGGTCTATTTGCATTACTGGGAAACAAAATAGGTATAGAGGAAATGATGAAAGAAGCATATGTACAATGCGGCGGGAAAGGTCGAAAGATAGAGACAAAGCATCTATTAAATCCAAAGTCATATTTTAATATTGATTTCAGTATGCGGAAAAGTGATGGAACAATCAATTCAGGCAGTACTGGTCAGACATATGCCGCTATAGCTTTGCTCTGTATAGCCCGTTTGTCCCTTATTGAGAAAAAAATAAGTGGAGGGAAATTGGCAAAAGGATTACGAATTATGCCAATAGATGAAACAGAAAATATTGGAAGTAATTTTAGTATGTTGGAAAAAATTGCACAGGATTATGATTATCAGTTAATTGTCATTTCCCGTCATCCTTTGGATGATTACAGCGAAAAAGGTCGCTATCAATATATCTTGAATGGGCAAGTTGACGGAGGAAAAATCGGAACATTTGCAATTTTCAATGACGGAGAAGATGCAATAGAGTATATAAGTCCAATTTCAAATTTGCAGCAAGATGAATAAACAGTTAACTTGGCGAGATATAAAAGCATTGTATCAGCTATATCACGAAAGAAAAACTCGTTCGCAAATAAGAGAACATCCATATATAGACCATTTATTTTCTTACCCAAACAAATGCTTGGAATATGTACAGAAAGGCACAAAGAAAGTAATTGTTCCAACGAATAAATTCAATACCGAATATGTAAAACAAGGAATTGAACAATTATATCTTATCTATGAAAAGTTTTTATCGGAGAATGAATTGCTAAAAATTCAGTCAAATTATTCTGAATTTGAAATTCGAGCATTGATAACGATGAAAAATTCCGATACGATTTTAGACGAACTTAAAACTAAAATTGAAAAAGGAGAAGAAAGTAGAAAAGGTGTATCTAATCTGTTCTTCAAATCCTCAAAATATATACAGAAAGGGAGTGCATTGGAACGGGCAATCCTGAAAATTATAGGAGTAAATGAATTTCCTCAAAACGATAATCAAGGATTTTATTGCGTTCCTTGTCTAAATCCAAAATTTATCATTATTTGTGAGAATATGTATTTTCTAACACTTAGCATTGCTCGACAAAATAATGTGGAACTATGGTGTGCAGGTGGAAATAACATTAAGCCTTTCGAAAATATATCTAAAATTGATTATCCGATTTACTATCTATGTGATTGGGATTATGATGGATTGAAAATATATGAGAGCATTGCCAAAAGAATAGAAAGCATCTCCAATAAAAAATCATCATTAAAATTAATCACTCCCAACGGAAAAAAAGAAAGTATTATTGCAACATCTGACTACCACGATAGCCAGTGGCAAAATCATCTTCCACTTTCTGGATTGAATCCTGAAAAATATTCAACCGAACAAAAAGAACTTATAAAAAATTTGATGGAATCAAATGAATGGATTGAAGAAGAAGGTAACGATATAAAAAGAGCTATTGATTTTATTGATTCTAATTCTAAAATTTTGTAGAGATATTCAATTCATCCACCAATTCCCTTGATTCCAATCGTATAATAGTATCCTCTGAATTTCCAAAATCAAAAAGACTGATACTCCCATACCAAACGAGCCGGTTATCTATAATGATGTATTTCTGGTAAGTATTCAGCTCTTGTATGACTGTCAATTTTGATTGGAGACTTTCAATAGATTTCCTTATCTGTTCTTGCTTTTTGTATGATTCTATCGGACGAGTAACAACAGTAACCGAAACGCCGGATTGTAGAGGAACTTTCAACCATTCAAGCACCATCTTGATTTGGCTTTTCCGAATATAAGGACTTGCTATTCTAATCTCCTTTTTGGCTTCGGTTAAATCATTCTTTATGACAGAGACGAAAGTATCACTATCATAAATCATGCTGATTCTATCCGGCTCATTCTTTGAAGACAAAGCTTTATATCCGATTTGAGCGTAGCCTGCTAATCGTTTGTGATACATTCGTTCCAAGACTGGGACATGAATATCCACATAATCATAGACGATTACATCCTGTTTGCCAGGATAATCTCGATGCAGCCGTCCTGCATATTGAGCTAATGTTCCTTTCCACGCGATTGGCGAAGCAAGAAATAACGCATCTAAACGAGGATAGTCAAAACCCTCTCCAATGTATTTCCCGGTGGCTATGATGATAAGTTTTTCATCCGGTGGAATAGCTGCCAGCGATTCGGTCGTTTGAGCTTTTATTTTTGTCGAATCGGTTCCTACAAGTGTGATAATATGCGCATCGGTTTGATTTTTCAGAATAGCAGCTAATTTCATTACCTGTTCTTTTCGTTGGGTAAGAACAATAGGCGTTCTACCATTCGTAACAGCTACTTTTACATCGGTAGCTATTTGTTGGTTTCGATGTTCATCTTCTGCAAGAGCAGTATATATTTTTGTAATGTGCCAATCGGATTCGCTCACACTCAACGGTTTCCTAAATCCCGTAAAACAAGGGGTGACATAATGCTCAAAGTTTCGTTTGCCAGCTTGTTCCTTTGCACTGATACTATATCGTATCGGTCCGCAGTACATAAAAGTAACCGGATGTTGCCCATCCTGTCGGTTAGGCGTGGCGGTTAATCCATAAACATATCGAGCATTTGCTTCCCCAAGCACCTTTTCATAACTAAGTGAAGAGGCGTGATGACACTCATCCACAATTACCATTCCATAGTTCTTTACAATGTCATCCACTTCGTTTTCATGAGCGAGGCTTTGTACAAGTGCAATATCAATAATTCCTGAAGATGTATTTTTCCCTGAACCAATTTGTCCGATAATGGAACGAATCTTTTTGCGTCCTCGTTTCTTTTCCGGTTCCGGCAAAGATTCGTTTATTTCAAGGAACTGTTCCAACGATTTCTTCCACTGGTCGCACAGGGTTTGCAGATGAGCCAAAATCAAAGTATTACATTTTCTATTGGCAATAAGCGAAGCACCTATAACTGTTTTTCCAAAGGCTGTCGGAACTGATAATATACCATTCTCGTATTGAAGCAAAGTGTTCGCCGCTGAATTCTGTTCTTCTCGAAGCGTTCCTTTGAAACTGACATTAATTTTTCTGCCTTTATTTCGTTCATCGTCAAAAGCATATTTTACATTTGAGTTTTCGAGTAAATGAACGAGAGCAGAATGACATCCTCGTGGAATCCCGATATATTCATCGGTTTCTTCAAATGAATGGATAATTCTAGGAATACCATAAGTGGACATTCGCATCTTTTGTGTCTTATAAAATAATGGATTCTGAAACGCAGCCAATCGTTTGATACGATTAAGCGCACACGGACTTATTCCTTCTTTCGAAATATAGAGTCGATTTGCTTCAACAATGGTCAGAGTATCAGGAAAATCTTTCTTTTCAGGACTGTTCTCCGGTTTTCTAATTTCCCATGGTTTGAATAGAGTTTCTTCGTCATTTTCGACATTTCCAAGCTCACCCAAGCCATTTCCTTCACATAAGCTAGTAAGCAAAGTTTCAATCTCATCCAACTTCATTTTTCGAACAGATGCCAAATAAGCCCATTGATCTGGATAGCTATTGAAATCTTCATCAATAAATTCACTATTCCCATTTTTTCTGGCACCACCTTGTAGAGGTAAAGCTATCAGGTTGCCAAATCCTCCTTTGGGCATAAAGTCCTGATTGGGGAACATCCGGTCGTATGAAGTAAAGCGTATTTCATGCCTGACTGACATCGCCTTTGTCAGAAGTGCATTTCCAAGTCTTCGCGCAAAAATTGCCGAAACAGGCTCTTCAAAAAACACCCATGCATGGGCTCCATTTCCTGAACGGGAACGTTCTAAGGCAATCGGAATCTCATATGTATTACAAACAGAACGAAATATACTTATATCATCTTTCCACTGCTCTTCATCAAAATCAACGGCAAGGAATAAACAGGTTTCATCAGAAAGAAGCGGATAAATTCCAACTATCCCAGCGCCATACTCATCCGAGTTTCGCAAATGACTATTGATAACTTCTTTTGTCAAAGGCAATAAATCTCGATTGGAACAATCCTTGCATTTGACACGTGCCCTGTCGCAAACACCTCTTATCCATTCGTTTTTACATGCAGGGATATAATAACTGCTGTCATGTTTTTTACTGTAACACCGCTTGGCATAGATATCTGTTCGCCCTCGAAATAGCGATTGAAACAATTCTATTTTTTCCTCGGGAGAGCTGTATTTGTTAATTGAAGGAGAGGAGGTTTTTTCTATATTATTTTGTTCCAAAATGTCCGATACCGAAATAACCTCTTGTGAAATAGGACTTTTCTGAGGTAAACCAAACATTTTCCGAAGCTCTTCATTTTCAGCAACCAATTTTAGATTTTGGGCTTCCAGTTCAGCTATTCGCTTTAACAATTCGGATTCGGACATTTGAATCTTTTTATTTGTTATTCCTTATCTTCCAAATTGCCATTGGATGATCTTTGATCCGCTCTACAATTTCAGTATCTTCAAACAATAATTCCGGTCGATAGACATTGCTGTTGAAGTTTTCAATAAACGACTTTTCCTCTTCGGTAAATATCATCAATTTCATAAGAAATTCTTTCACTTCTATTTTCGCTGATTCAAAATCAAATCGCTCACTTTTCTTAAGAACCGGAAGTAAAGAACTTCTGATTTGTGCAAATTTCAGGTTGTCAATACTTTCAAAACTATAGTTGTTTGAAGGTTTATCATTCCCTCCTACAGCAAGATAGAAGAGTATAATTTTGCGGAGTTTATCCAGCTCATCAGGATGGATGATATTATATTTCAACATGTTGTGAATATCATACAAGTCTCGGGGAGCTGTTCGCTCAATAAGAGCTTTAATTTTACTTCCAAATAATTCAAGAGTTGAAAGAGTTTTTACTTCAGAGTCAAATTGTAGAAAGTCTATATTCACTTTCTTTTCAACTATTGGCAAAATATGATTTCGCAAAGAATAGTTTATCTCTACTTTCAGGTTATCTTTATTCCCTCCTGCGTTCTGGAAATAAAACACCCATGAATCAAGAGAATGCGGACTTTTGGCATTAGGACTTAAAGCATATCCTTGTGTAAACATATAATTCAGAAAATCCTGATTGATATTCTCCCGGATTGTCATCATTTCCTCCCGTAAACACTCTTTGGTAAAATCCAAATCGATATCAACCGATAAACGAGGGAGATTAAAAACGGTCAGGTTAATTGCGGTTCCCCCTTTTAATGCCAGATGTTCTGCAAATAGCGGATTCTCATTTAAGTGTTTCAAGATATCACAAAGCCGGAACACCTTTTCCAGATTATCCCGGATAAAATCTGTACCGGAAGCGATTCTCTCCAAATCGGTCTTACTATAATTATACATTTACATTTCCTCCTTGTTCTAAAAATGAAAGAATATTTTCAGGAGCGTAAAGCTTCCATTCATTAAAATAAACATTGGATTCGTGTTTATCGGTCAGGTAACGAATGCTTTTCCCAATCTTGGATTTACAAAATTCAAAGAATGTATCGCTTAACTTCATTTCCTTTTGAAAATAACCAAGAACAAGTCCTGTCTTTTGATAAAGTATCTGTTTGTTGAATTGTACCAAATAGTCTTGTAGTTTATTCTCATTGATATAAGTAATAAGGGCAAAACATGCTATCATTTCTTCTAATCCCCCGCTTCGGTCTATCTGATTGATACAATCTAAAACTGTACGTTCCAAATCGGTTACTCTGATTAGTGTATCGGCAGGAGGAATTACAACTCCGGCATCCGATTTTGATTCCGAATAAATATAACTAATCCCGTCGTACTCAAAGTTATTAAATCTCTCTTTGGATGAAACTTGCATTTCGTAAAATATCTGATGCGCCAGACCATGATATTCCAGTGCAGCATGGTAGGATAGATAAGAGGAATAATTGATTTGGCTGGCTATTTCGTACTTTGAAGCTGAACTGTTTTTTGTAACCAAATCCGTAGCGACATAGAGGTCTCGCCTTACTTGTGATATTAATCCTTGTTGCTTATACCTCCGCAAAAGTTCTTTTGCGGCATTTTCGTCATTAGTGAATGCTACAACATCTTTTTTATGGAAGATTTTGAGTTTATGGAATTCTTCGATATATTTGTTCATATTCTCCTACTTGATTTTATTTATCGCGCAAAGATACATGAAAAAATGTATCATCACGCAAAAAACAAAACGAATATTAGGAGGTCTACAAATTTATTTCTATCTTTACACCATCACTTAAAGAGAAAGAGTTCTCTTAAAAACACTTCCAAAAACGGAGTGAGTCACGAGTGAGTAGAATAAATCTTCGATAGTTAAATCACTGACAGCATACGAGTTAGACAGGACAGGTAAAATCCGTCAACGCCCACCTGAAAATCAAAGACTTGCGATTTCTTGCAAGTCTTTTTTCTTTTTATGCTCATGCAATTTGCATGCAAGTATTTATTCTTCAAATTTTTTAATTTCTCGCAACCTTACTCCTAATTTATAAAACTGCACATAGTTTGGCAAACTTTCTTTTTGAGTTAAGAAACTGTTTTGATTTTATTCTTATATCCTATTGAGCATAATTTGTATCATTGTCAAATATATGATGGTTTGTGAGGTTTCCGGCAGTACTTCGTAATCTTTACTTAGTCTTCTGTAG